>CBFGSY010000001.1:0-46505 GCA_965651545.1 uncultured bacterium
TGCTCGAATATGGCGAAGAACCCATCGCCTGCGGTATCGACCTCTCGGCCGCGATGTCGCTTCAGGTGGCGCCTGACGAGACGATGGTGCCGTGCGAGCAGCTCCTTCCAGGCACGGTCGCCCAGCGCCTCCGCGCGCTCGGTGGAGCTGACGATGTCCGTGAACAGGACCGTCGCCACGGCCCGGCGGCTCCGCGATCGGCGCAGCACCATCGGCCTCATTCCTCCGGGTGAAGCTGGATCTGGTCGAGTGACGGAGCGATCGAATCCGCGTCTGGCGAGAACTCCGCGACGCGCTCGGAAAAGATCCAGTGGTGGTCGACGAATGCGAGGGGCACCCACGGCACCACGCGCTCCATCAGGAGCTGGTCGAGCTCGGCCCAGCACATGAACGCGGCGCTGCCGACCGCCTGGCTGCAGGAGTCCAACTTGCCTTCGACGCTCGGGACCTCGGTCACCTCGTAGCCCCAGGATGCCAGCTGCTCCGCCGTCGCTCCCATCAGCGATTGATTCAAAACGAACTCGTCGGAGATTCCCTCCTGGCCCAACAGCGGCCTGAAGTTCGCGGCGTTCGGGTAATCAACGGCCCACCCGATGCCGACCAATGCGGCGACGTGGGTCTGTGGGAGGAATGGATCTGCGTCGGTGGGGACGAGCTTGATCCCGATCTCGGCGAGATCACCCGTGACGACTGACACGTTCGTCCCGTCGAACGAGGACACCGGAACCCGAGAGCAGGCTGCGACATCGCAGCGGCCGTCACCATCCGTGTCGTATGCGGACTGGCTCATCTCTGCGCGAGCCCCCGCGATGTCGCCTCGGTCGCCGTTGGTCGGATACGGATCGTAGGTCCGCAGCAGGCCGTTCTCAACCGCGTCGGGGAAGGCGTGGTGGGCGACCGTCACACTGTCATCCCTCGCCTCACTCACCGCAGCGGCGGCTGCCGCGCGATTGACCACCAGGTTCACCGCGCGTCGCACGTGAACGTCATCGAACGGAGGCTCGGCGAGGTTCATCGTCATGTAGTGGACGCGCATCGCGCTCTGGGAGAACACGCGCGTCCGAAGCGACTCGCTGGCGAGATATCGTTCGGCGACCGATACCGGGGCGGGCTCCGCCAGGAGATCGGCCTCGCCGGCCTCGATGAGGCCGATTCCTTCGCTCTGTTCCGCCACAAGCACCACCTCGATGCGCTCCGCGTGCGCAGGTCGGAGGGGATCGCTGGCCGGGGTCCAGGACGGGTTGCGGACCAGATTCACGCGGCCCCTCTCGCCACCTGCCCAGATCGGCGGAGCGTCCGCGTCGGTGATGTCGAGCTGCTCGGCACCTTCGTACATGTAGGGGCCCGAGGCCACCAGGAAACCGGCATACGCCTCGTTGTCCCGGCCCGCCAACGCCTCTTCGGGGATGGGTGCCATGAAGGGCAGCGCGACGCGGTTGCCAAAGTCGCCGGCCGGGGCGGTCAGGTGGATGACGAGCGTCCTGGCATCGGGGGCCTCCATGCCGGCAATCGTGTCCACCGATCCTTCGATGAATTCAGGCACTCCCACGACGTCCAGCAGATATGGGGGTGGATCGGGGAGGCGGACCGTATGCTCTGCCGCGGTGATGAAGTCGCGTGCCTCGATCGCACGTTCGTCAAGCGGTGGCGCGTAGCGCAGGCCCTGGCGAAGGGTGAATGTCCAGGTGAGGCCATCGGCGGAGACCTGTGGCAACGCCTCGGCGAGATCGGGTCGCAGCTCGGCACCGCCCTCCTCGATCGGGCGGCCGTTGTAGGACAGCAGGGTCCGCACGAGGCAGCAACGATTGAGAGGGCTGTACGTGAAGGCTCCCGGATCGTAGTAGGGGGATCCCGGCGAGGCCTCGGTCCCATTCTGCACGACGACGACCCGCAGGGTGCCGCCGGTCTGCGGCACAGCGGTCGAGGTCGGGGTGGGAGCGCCGCACCCGAGCAGCAGCATGCACACAAGGCTCGCGATGAGGCTGGAAGCCGGACGGGGCACCTCGGTTCTCCGGCGGCGAAACGCTGGCACTATACCGCGGCCCACATCGCCCCCAACGCGGCTGGTCAGCCCGGAAACAGCCCTCGCACCCAGTCCATGACGCGGCCCCCCACGCCGGCCAGCGGCGACCCGGACGCGTAGCCGATCGGCTCTTCGCCGGCGTGGTGCGCCCCCCACAGCAGCAGCCCGATCGGCGTGCTGAAAGCGGGGTTCGACAGCTGGTCCATCAGCCCGCCGACGCCCTGCGGCGCACCGATGCGGACCGGCATCTGGAACACCTCGCGCGCCAGGTCGGCAGCGCCGGCGATCCGTGCTCCGCCGCCGGTCAGCACGACACCGGCAGGCAGCATCCCGGCGTGGCCGGAGCGCTTGATCTCCTCGCCGATGAGCGAATAGATCTCGCTCATCCGCGCCTCGATGATCTCGCACAGCTTGCGCCGCTGGATCGTCTGGCCGCCACCGTCACCCAGCACGGCCACGTTCAGCAGCTCCTCCGGCTGGACGGCGCCCAGGTTGGCGGTGCCGTGCTTGATCTTGATCTCCTCGGCCAGGTTGAGGCTGGTGCGCAGGCCGATGGCCACGTCGTTGGTCACGTTGATGGCGCCAACCGGCAGGACCGCCGAGTGGAAGATGCCGCCGTCGGTGAAGATGGCGATGTCGGTCGTGCCGCCGCCGATATCGGCCACCAATACGCCCAGCTCCTTCTCGGTGTCGGTCAGGGTCGCCTCCGCCGCCGCCAGGGAGCTGATCACCAGCTCGTCGATCTGGACGTTGGCGTTGGCGATGCACTTGGTCAGGTTCTGGACCGACGTGGCCGCCCCCGAGACGATGTGCGTCTCGACCTCCAGGCGCACCGCGCTCATGCCGAGCGGGTCCTTGATCCCCTCCTGCCCATCGACGATGTAGCCGCGCGGGATGACGTGCAGCGTCTCCCGATTCGATGGCGTCTGGATTGCCTTGGCCGCCTCGGTGGCACGCGCCACGTCCTCCCGGCTCACCTCACGCCCGTGGCCCGAGACGGCCACCACGCCGCGGCTGTTCTGGCTCGAGATGTGGGAGCCGCCGACACTGACGAACGCGCTGCTGATCTTGTAGCCGGAGAGGCGCTCGGCCTTCTCGAGGCTGCCGGCGATCGAGTTCACGGTCTGGTCGATGTTGGCGACCATCCCCTTCTTCATCCCGATCGAAGGGGCGATCCCATAGCCGATGATGTCGACGTCGCCCGACCGTCCGACCTCGCCGATGAGGGTCGTCACCTTGGTCGTGCCGGCGTCGATGCCGACCAGCACCGTCTCCCTGTCCAAGCTACCTCCGTTCGTCTCGCCGAGTGGCGGAGCCGCTCGGCCCCCCGTCCGAGCCTACAGGAAGTGGCGTCGGATCAGGGCGACGTTTTGGAAGATGCGAAGCCCGAAGGCGAAGAGCGCGACCAGGTACAGATCGATCCCCAGTCGATCGCCCACGAAGGTCAGCGCCACCGCGACCAGGGCGTTGGTCACGAAGCCGGACAGGAAGACCCGGTTGTCGTAGTGCGCGTCCAGCTCGGCGCGAATCGCGCCCAGGACCGAGTCCAGCCCGGCCAGGATGCCTACCGCGCTGTACCGCGCCAGGTCTGGACTGACGTTCACGTTCAGCACCAGTCCCAGCGCGATGCCGAGCGCAAGGCCGATCAGGGGGAGCCACATCCGGGTGGGTTCCGCTGCGCGCCGCGCGGATCGCCATCCAATCCGCTGCGATCTCTACGGGGCCCAATATACCTTCCCCGGGTTGCGGGCATCCAGCCAGGACACCGCCAGCTCACGCCGCTCGGCGAACAGGGTGCGGATGGCAGCCAGCTGGCGCTCGAGGCGCGCGTCGGCGTCCGCCCGGTCCTCGTGCGGGTCGAGCTCGTAGAAGCCCATCGCCGCCCGCCACGAGGGCTGGGTCGAGGCGATCTCGAAGCCGAGCTCGTCGTCGATGCTCACCGACAGCTGCCGCGAGCGGGAGCCGATCAGCTCCGGGTCGAGGGTCACCAGCCGCTGGGCGATGCGCAGCTCCTCCGGCGGCAGTACGTCGCCGATCGTCAGACCGTGGCTGGCCACCCGCTCGTCGCTGACCTGCGGCAGCTCGGCCAGGTCGGCGTCGAGCTCGCCGCTCAGTGGAAGCTCGGCCAGGATCGTGCCGTCAGCGGCGCTGACGAGCTGCACCGCACTGGTGCGCCAGACGACGGCAGCTGGCTTCTCCGTGATCGTCACCCGCAGGTCGCCGGGGAGCAGGGTCCGGACGGTGGCATCGGCCACCGCAGGCAGCGCCGTGAGCCGCGCGCGCAGCGCCTCGCTGTCGACCCTCAGCAGCGACGTGCCGCGATAGGGTTCGATCATCCCGTCCAGGTCGGCGACCGACGTGTAGCGCTGGCCGGCGTGTGCTACCGAGGTGATCCGCAACCACTGCCCGTTGACGAGCACGACCAGCCAGCTAAGCGATGAGACTAAGGCTTGCAGCGCCAGCATGCGGGCGACCGATGGCAGCCGAGCGCCCAAGCGGCGGCGCAGCGGCGGCGAGGGCCGTCGGGCATGGCCAACCGAGCGGCGCCGCGGGCGGAGATGGGTCCGCCTCACTCCTCGCTCCCCTCGGACGCGCGCTCCAGGCCCAGGTCGATCAACCGGTCGATCAGCTCACCGAAGCCGATCCCCGCCAGCTCGGCCTGCTTCGGGAACATGCTGGTGCTCGTGAATCCGGGGATGGTGTTCATCTCGCTTATGTAGATCGCGTCGTCTGGCACCAGGAAGTCGACGCGCGCGAAGCCCGCGCAGTCGACGGCCCGATAGGCGGCCAGCGCCAGATCGCGCAGGCGCGTGGCGAGCTCCGGCTCGAGCGCTGCCCGGGGCACGACGTCGGCCAGGCCCTCGGTGTACTTGGCCTCGTAGTCGTACCACTCGTGGTGGCTGCGCACCTCGCCCGGCTCGAAGGCCAGTGGCTGGTCGTTGCCGATCACCCCGCACTCCAGCTCACGGGCGTTGGCCAGATAGCGCTCGACGATGACCTTGCCGTCGTAGCGCAGCGCCTCTTCGATCGCGTCGGGAAGCTCACCGGCGTGGTGGACGAGTGTCATGCCCAGGCTGCTGCCCAGCCGGGCAGGCTTGACGACCGACTGCGGCCCGATGTCGGCGGCGATCTGCGCCAGCACGTCGCGCGGCGCATCGGTCCACGCCGAACGGCGGAACCAGGTGAAGTCGACCACCGGCAGCCCGTGGCCGCGCATCAGGTCCTTGAAGACCACCTTGTCCATGGCCACCGCGCTGGCCAGCACCCCGGCGCCGGTGTACGGGATGCCAGCAAGGTCCAGGAAGCCCTGCAGGGTGCCATCCTCGCCGAACGGCCCATGGATCACGAGAAACGCGATGTCGATGGCCTCGGCCAGCGAGCGCAGCGCGGCCCTGGGCGCCAGCGCGCCTGCCTCGCCGGCCGGCACCGGCAGCGTTGAGCCTTCGTGCAGGTGAGCGCTATGGGAGGCGGGCGTGTCGACACCCAGCAGGCCGGCCAGGCCTGGGCCCTCCACCTGCGGCGCCGGCCCGGCGGGCAGGTGCCAGCGCCCCTGCCGGTCGATGTACACCAGGTACGGCTCGTAGCGCTCGCGATCGATGGCGCGCAGCACCGATTCGGCGGACGAGACGCTGACCTCGTGCTCGGCCGAGCGGCCGCCGGCGAAGATGCCGACCCGCAGCCGGTGCCTCACGACGGCACCGCGGGCTCGCCCCAGTCACCAACGAACTCGATTTCATAGGCCAGCTGCACGCCGAACCGTTGCGCCACGGCCTGGCGCACCCGCTCGCCAAGGGCGCGGACATCGGCCGCACGGCCGTCGCGATCGGTGACGATGAAGTTCGCGTGCAGCGCGCTCACCTCGGCGGTGCCGACACGGGTCCCCTTCAGTCCAGCCGCTTCGATGAGGCGCCCGGCGTGGTCGTCCGGCGGGTTGCGGAAGACGCTGCCCGCGTTCTTGTCGGCCAGCGGCTGGGTGGCGACCCGCTGCTCCTGGTGCTCGGCGACACGCGCGGCGATCTGGTCCGAATCGCCCTTCCTCAACCGAATCCCCGCGGACAGCACCACGTCGTCGGAGTGCTTGAACCTCGACTCGCGGTAGGCGAAGCCGCAATCCGCGTTCCCTAGGCGGATCAGGTCGTCCGCGTCCCGATCCCAGGCCTCGACCCAATCGACCACGTCGCGCATCTCGCCGCCATGGGCACCCGCATTGGCCCAGACGGCCCCGCCCAACGTGCCGGGAATGCTGATCCCGAATTCCAGGCCGGCCAGGCCCTCGGTCGTGCAGCGCTTGACCAGCATCGCCACCGGGCTGCCGGCCTCCGCTGTGAGATCGGTGCCGCTGATCGACAGAGCGCGGGCGCGGTTGCGGATCACCAGCCCGCGGACACCGGCATCGGCGACCACCAGGTCGCTGCCGTTGCCGAGCACCAGCCACGGGACCTCCGCTCCGCGCGCGACGCGCAGCAGCGCCAGCAGCTCATCGTTCGTGCGCGCCTCGGCATAGCGGTCGGCAGGCCCGCCCACGCGCAGCGTCGTCAGCGGCGCCAGCGGCACGTCCGAGCGCAGCTCCAGGCCGGCCCGCGCGGCGCCGGCGTCCAGCCGATCCAGGCCGCCGGCCACAGCCTTCACTGCCCTGCCCCCCGCGACGATGGCAGCGGCCGCCGCTCCCCCATGGCCAGCAGCTCCTCGGCGATCATGGTGGCGGCGTCGGGCCGGCCGAGCGACCGCGCGGCATCCGCCATCCGGGCCCTGGCGTCGTCGTCGCGCAGCGCGAGAGCCTCGGCCACCAGCCGGTCGCCGTCGAGCTCGGCGTCGCGCACCATCACCGCTGCCGCACGGTCCGCCAGGAAGGCCGCGTTGGCGCGCTGGTGCTCTCCGGCGTGCGGGTACGGGACCAGGATCGAGGCAACGCCCACCGCTGCCACCTCGGCGCAGGTGGAGGAGCCCGACCGGCCGACGACCAGGTCGCTCGCGACCAACGCATCGGTCATGCGATCGGTCAGGAAGCCCACCGGCTGGTAGCGATCGGCAAGGCCCGCCGGCAGGCTGCTTCGGATCCGCTCGGCGTGGGGCAGTCCGGCCTCGCCGGCGATGTGCAGCACCCGCCAGTCGGCCAGCAGTCGCTGCAGGCCGGCCTCTAGCGCTGCGGTGATGCGCGCCACTGCCTGCGAGCCGCCGAACACCAGCAGCAGGCGGTCATCCGGCGCGACGCCGAACGACGCGCGTGCGGCTGCCCGGTCGACACCGTGGAACGATCGGATCGGCGTGCCGGACACGAAGCCGCGCCCGCGGAACACGTCGAGCGTCGGCGGGTACGAGACAGCGACCCTCGTCGCGAGGCGGCCGATGGCGGCGGTGGCCCGGCCGGCAACCACGTTGCCCTCCCAGACCAGTGACGGGATCCCGCGCGCGCGGGCCGCCATGACCAATGGAATTCCCAGGTAGCCACCGCTGGTGAAGACCGCCTGCGGCCGCAGCCTCCCCAGCAGGCGCCACGCCTGAGGCACCGAGGCCGCCAGTCGCGCTGGGTCCAGGACCAGGTGCGCGTTCACGCCGCCGGACCGCAGGGAGCGGACCAACAACTCGTGATAAGCCAGGGGCAGATCGCCGGCATCGGCCACGATCCGTCGCTCGAGGCCACGGACGCCGCCGATGTAGGCCAGCTCAAGCCCGGGCCGAGCGTCGCGCAGGGCCCGCGCGACGGCCAGCGCGGGGTACACGTGCCCGCCGGTCCCGCCGCCCGACACCAAATACCGCATCGAGCAACGATCCTGTCTGTGAGGTCTCGCGCGAGATCGACAGCAGGATGCCGACCGCCACGAGGTTGATGGTGAGCGCCGATCCGCCGTAGCTGATGAATGGCAGCGGGATGCCGGTGACCGGCATCAGCGCGGTGACCACCATCATGTTGATGCAGGCCTGCGCCACCAGCCAGGTGGTGATGCCAGCCGCCAGCAGGCCGGAGAACGTGTCCGGCGCGGTGATCGCGATCCGGTAGCCCTGGTAGGCCACCACCACGAAGAGGACCAGCACGGTCAACGTGCCGACGAGCCCCCACTCTTCTCCGATGATGGCGAAGATGAAGTCGGTCGACGGCGCCGGCAGGTAGAGGTACTTGAGCCGGCTCGCGCCGAGGCCCTGTCCGGCGATGCCGCCCAGCGCCAGCGCCAGCAGGCCCTGGATCGTGTTGTAGCCGGCATCCAGCGGATCGCGGAACGGGTCGAGGAAGGTCCGCACTCGTTCGGCCTGGTATGCCGTGGTGCTGATCATCAGCACCGCCGCACCCACGATGGCGGAGCCGACCACGGCCAGGTAGGCAAGGTTGGCACCGGCCATGAAGAAGATGGCGAAGGTCGTGATGGCATACACGCCGGCCGTCCCCAGGTCCGGCTCCAGCGCGATCAGCAGGAAGCCGGGCCCAACCAGCAGCCCGAACGGGATGAAGCCGTTCCAGAACGAGCGGACGCCCCGGCCGCGGCGGTCCAGCCAGTGGGCGAGGTAGATGCAGATGGCGAGCTTCGCGATCTCGGCCGGCTGGAAGGAGCCGATGCCCGGGATCACGATCCAGCGGCGCGACCCGAACGCCTCGGTGCCGATGCCCGGGATGAGGACCGCGACCAGCAGGGCCAGCGTCACCAGGTAGGCCGGGATGGCGAGGTAGCGCAGCAGCCGGAAGTCGATCTTGCTGGCGATCAGCAGCGCCCCCAGGCCCAGCACCGCCCAGATCGCCTGCTGCAGCCCCTGGGCCGCGGGGTCGCTGCTGGCCAGGTAGGACTGGACGCTGGAGGCGGAGTAGACCATCACCACGCCAATGGCGACCAGCGCCAGGACGGCGGTGAGCAGCGGGTAGTTGACGTGGTGCCGCTCGCGGCGAACGCCGGTCGTCCGGCTGGCGGCGTGCCGGCGCGAGACGGCGACGGCGGCGGCGCTCACGACTCGCCTCCGTCGAGGCGCATGACCGCATCGCGGAACGCATCACCCCGCGCCGCGTAGTCGGTGAACATGTCGAAGCTGGCCGCCGCCGGCGACAGAAGCACGACGTCGCCTGGCTCAGCCAGGCTCGCGGCCAGAGCCACGGCCTCCCCCATGCTGCCGGCCCGGCGCACGGCGGTACGGTCGCGCAGCAGCGTGCTCAGCGTCTCGGCGGTCTCACCCATCAGGATCACCGCCCGTGCGCGGCCGGCGATCGCCTCCGCCAGCTCCCCGTAGTCGAGGCCCTTCCCGCGACCGCCGGCGATCACGATGAGCGGTGCCGAACCGAAGGCCTGCAGGGCGGCCATGGCTGCCATCGGGATGGTCGCCTGCGAGTCGTTCACCCAGCGCACGCCGTCCCGCTCCGCCACCGTCTCGAGCCGATGCGGCACGCCGCCGAAGTCACGGATGGCGGCGGCGATCGCTTCCCGCGGGGCGCCGGCCAGCCACGCTCCCAGCGCGGCGGCCAGGACGTCGCTCAGCATGTGGCTGCCGGGCAAAGGCACCCGCGTCGCGGGCATCAGCCGCTCGCCATCCAGGTAGAGCTCGCCTTCATCGGCGGTTGCGGCCAGCTGCGGATCTCCCAGGCCGTACCAGCGCACCGCGCCGGTCAATGTCCGCTCGAGGTCCCGGCAGCCTTCGTCGTCCGCATTGAGCACCACCGTGCCCCGGCCAGAGGTCAGCTGCGCCAGCCGCGCCTTCACGGCCCGATAGGCCCGCACGCTGCCGTGACGGTCCAGGTGGTCGGCGGCGATGTTGGTGTAGACCGCGATATCCGCCCCGCGCGAGATGGTGGGCAGCTGCAGCTCCGAGAGCTCCAGCACTGCCCATTGATCGGGTCCGAGCACGTCGACCTGCTCGATCAGCGGGCTGCCGATGTTGCCTCCAACCGCGTGCGGCAGCTCGGCCGCCGCCAGCATGGCGCCGATCAGTGCGGTGGTGGTCGTCTTCCCCTTGGTTCCGGTGACCGCCAGCACGCGAGCACGCGTCAGCCGCAGAAAGAGATCGACCTCCCCGATCACCGGCACGCCGGCCGCCTCGGCCTTCTGCAGCGCCTCGCGCAGCCAGGCATCGGTGGTCGGGAAGGCGGCCGAGATCGACGGGCTGGTGATCACCAGGTCGGCAGACCTCAGCAGGCCGCCCACCTGGCCCGGTTCGGCCGCCAGCGCTAGCCCGATCGACCGGCCGCCCAGTCCGGCGACCGCCTCCGCAAGCTCGGCCAGCGGCCGACGGTCGTAGACGGTCACCGCCGCCCCGGCGTCAGACAGCAGCCGCGCGGCCGCAGCCCCGGAGCGTGCCAGGCCGAGCACGACGACCCGGCGGCCGCGAAGGTCGGCGGTGCGGGTGATCGGTGCCGTCATCGTCGTCATCGGCCCGCGGATTGCAGGCCGAAGGTGCTGCCGAGGAAGAGGCTGAAGCCCAGCAGCCCGGCCAGGGCGCCCACGATCCAGAAGCGGACGGTGATCTTCTCCTCCGCCCAGCCGATGAGCTCGAAGTGATGCTGCAGCGGAGCCATGCGGAAGATCCTGCGGCCGCGCAGGCGGAACGAGAGCACCTGCAGCACGACGCTCATGATCACCGCGAAGAAGACGCTGCCGATGATGGCCAGCAGCGGCAGCTGGCGGCTCATGGTCGCGACCACGGCCAGCGTGGCGCCCAGGCCGAGGGCCCCGGAGTCGCCCATGAAGATCTGGGCCGGATGAACGTTGAACCACAGGAAGCCCATGAGGGCGCCGACGATGAGCGCGCAGAAGATCGCCAGGTTCGGGAGCGCCCCCGGGGCTCCGGGAGGGTCGACCATCGCGATGAGCAGGTAGGTCACGAAGCAGAAGATGAGGACGCCGGCCGCCAGGCCGTCGAGCCCATCGGTCAGGTTCACCGCATTGCTGACACCAACCATCACGAAGGCCATGAAGAGCCCGAACAGCACGCCGCCGACAACCAGCTCGCCGACGAACGGGACGTTCAGCACGGTGATGTCGAAGTGACGCTGGATATAGAACGCGGCCAGCAGGGCGACGACCGTCTGCCATACGAGCTTCCATCGCCCACGCATGCCGATCCCGGTCCGCGCGTTCACGTAGTCGTCGATCGCGCCCAGGATGCCCACTCCGACCAGCGCCAGCATCGGCGTCAGGGTGACGCTGGAGTCGATGCGCAGGGCCATGGCCAGGAACATGACGACCAGCACCACCAGCATGCCACCCATGGTCGGCGTGCCAGCCTTGACCGCATGCGCCTCCGGGCCTTCGGAGCGGATGCGCTTGCCGAAGCCCAGGCGCTGCAACAGGCCGATGTAGATCGGCCCCAGCAGGACCACGCCAACGAAGGCGAGCAGCAGCGCGAGCGTGATGCTGATCAGCGTCACCGGCCGCCCTCCAGCGAGGCGACCAGCCGGTCCAGCTCCACGCCGCGCGATCCCTTGACCAGCACCACGTCGCCGGTGCCGGGCGCCAGGGCGCGATCGATGGTCGCGATCGCCTCATCGACGTCCCGGACATGAGTGACGTTGGCCAGGCCGGCAGCTGAGGCTGCCTCCGCGATCCAGCGAGCCCGCTCTCCGACTGTGAGGAGCCCATCGGCCACCCCAGCCACCCGGCTGCCGATCTCGAGATGCAGCCGCTCCTCGTCCGGGCCGAGCTCCAGCATGTCGCCGAGCACCGCGTACCGCTGCCGCCCGGTCGAGATCGGGGTCTCCGCCAGGAAGTCCAGGGCGGCCGACATCGAGACCGGCGACGCGTTGTAGGTGTCGTCGATCAGGGTGGCGCCGGAGGTGGCCTCGGCGATTGCCATGCGGTGCGCCGCGCGGCTGCCGGCCGCCAGGGCGGCCTCGACCTCGTCGAGCGGGACGGCGAAGTGCTCCGCCACGGCGGCCGCTGCCAGCGCGTGCGGGATGAGGTGGCGACCCGGGGTGCCGCTGTGGATCCGCCGCGTCCCCCACGGCGCGCGCAGCCTGAAGATCGTGCCCTCGGCGCCGAGCGAGGTGACCTCCTCTGCCCGCACGTCGGCATCGGCTTCCAGCCCGAAGGTGCGGACCGCCGCGGAGGTGACCGCTGCCATGGCGGCGACCCGCGGGTCGTCCGCGTTCAGGACCGCCAGGCCATCGTGGGGCAGTGCCGCCGGCAGCTCCGCCTTGGCGCGGGCGATGGCGTCGATGCTGCCGGCCCGCTCCAGGTGGGTCGGATGGACGGCCAGCACCACGCCGACCTCCGGGCGCGCGATCTCGGCCAGCCGGGCGATCTCGCCCTCGGTGTACATGCTCATCTCCAGCACCGCCAGGTCGTGCTCCGGCTGGAGCTGCAGCAGCGTCATCGGCAGGCCCGTCTCCGAATTGAGGTTGCCCTCGTTGCGCAGGACCGATCGCGTCCGCGCCAGCACGTCGGCGATGACCTCCTTGGCCAGCGTCTTCCCGGTCGAGCCGGTGACGCCCACCACCCGAACCGATGACCGGGCGCGCCACCAGGCCGCCAGCTCCTGCAGCGCGGCCAGGCCGTCCTGCACCTGGACGATGGCGGCCTCGCCCGCCCCGGTCGACTCCATCGGCCGCTCCACCAGGGCCACGCTCGCGCCGTTGCGGAGGGCCTCGGCGACGTAGTCGTGCCCGTCGACCCGCTCGCCGCGCAGCGCCACGAAGCACGACCCGGGCGTGACGTGGCGCGAGTCGACGGCTGCGCCGGTGAAGGAGGTGACGTTCGTCGGTCCGAGGAGCCGGCCGCGGGTCACGGCCAGCAGGTCGTCGAGGCGGATCGATGCGGCCAAACGGCTACCTGCGGCAGGTTCGGCCAACTCTAGCAGCCTCATTGCCCGGCAACCGCCTGGCGGGGGCGGTCCGGGGCGATCGCCAGGTAACTGAGGATGTCGGGTGCCAGCGATCGGAACAGGTCGTCCGGCCGCTGCGCCATCTCGTACAGGCCCCAGGTCGCCGGACGATGGACCAGGATCAGGGTCACGATCTTCGGATCGCTGGCAGGCATGAGCGAGATGAAGCTGGAGTCGATCCAGCCGTTGATATAGCCGAAGCGCTCGACGCGCTCGTAGATCGGCTCGCCGTGCCGATCGGTCCCGGTCCTGACGCGCTGCCAATAGGTGCCCGCGATCTGCGCGGTACCCGTCTTACCGGCAACCGAGTAGCCCGGGATGGAGGCCGGCTGCGCGATGCCATGGTCGACCGCGTCGGTGAGCAGCTCGAGGACGGTGTTGGCGGTCTCCTCGCGCATGATCCGCTCCGGCTCCGGGCTCTCGGTGGCGTGATAGGTGCCGTCGGGCGTCGTCCAGCCGGCCATGACGTGCGGGCTGACCAGCCGGCCACCATTGCCCAGTGCGGCGTAGCCCGCGACCAGCTGCATGGCGGTCACCGAAAGGCCCTGCCCGAACGAGTTCTGGGCGGCCGTGAGGTCGCCCGTTCCGTTCGGCCCGTCCGGATTCCAGACCACGCCACGCGCCTCACCGGCGATCTCGATGCCGGTCGGAGATCCGAAGCCGAAGCGCCGGAGCGCCTCGTACAGCCGTTGCCGGCCAAGGGTGAGGCCGATGCGTGCGGCGCCGACGTTGTTTGACAGCTTGAGGACCTCGCCTGCGGTGATGCGGCCGTGCCCGTACGGGTACGAGTAGCGGTCCGCGTTCTGGATCCGGACGCCCGCGAGCTCCAGATTGTTGTCGTCACGGAACTTGTCCTCGGTGGTGATCGCCTCCGCGTCGAGCGCGGCAGCGATGGTGAACGCCTTCATCACCGAGCCTGGCTCGTACTGGCGCGAGACCGCGGGGTTGGTGAAGAGCTCGGCGTCGAGCGTGCTGTAGTTGTTGGCGTCATAGGACGGGAAGGTGGCCAGCGCCAGCACCGCCCCGGTGTTGACGTCCATCACGATGCCGGTCGCGCCCTTGGCCCAGTTGCGCCGATAGGTCTCCCACATCGACGCCTCCAGCAGATGCTGCAGCCCGGCGTCGATGGTGAGCGTCAGGTCCGAGCCGTCGACCGGTTCACGCAGCTGATAGACCGAATCGGCGATCTGGCGGCCGATCACGTCCTCCTGGGCGGTCACCGATCCCGGAAGCCCGGCCAGCAGCCCATCCTCGCTGGCCTCGATGCCGTACTGCCCGCTGCCATCGACGTTGACGAAGCCCAGCACCTGGGCGGCCAACGTCGTATTCGGGGAGATTCCCCGCACCGGGTAGACGCGCTTCGTCTCGGGCAGCATGCCGATGCCGGCCAGCCCCATGTCATGGACCCGATCGCTGACCGCCGGGTCGACGCGTCGCCGCAGCCAGACCCACGGGTCGTCGCTGCTCAGCAGGGAGCGCAGCTCGCCAACGTCCATGGCCAGGGCCGGCGCCAGGAGCGCGGCGGCGCTCTCCGGGTCCTCGATGCTCGGTGGCGTGGCGAAGACGGACTGCAGCTCGATCGAGGTCGCCAGCAGCACGCCGCTGGCATCGGTGATCTGGCCGCGCTCGGCGGGGATGTCCTCGTCCTGCGCCAGCTGGTTCTGCGCCATGATCGCCAGCCGGTCACGCTCGATCACCTGCCACCACGCGAGGCGCGCGCCAATCCCGCCGGCGACGACGGTCGCAACGACGAGCAGGAGCAGGGCACGGGCTCGGCTGTCGGTCCTGGCGAGCATCGGTTACTCCTCGGCCATCGCCCTCCGCGAGGGTCTGGGCCGTCGGTTCAGCGGCGGTTGGTCGATGGCTTGGCGAACGTCACCGACTGCGGCGGCAGCGGTGCGAGATGCAGCTGCCCCCGAGCGAGCCGCGTGATGACCGCCGGCGAGCGTGCCTCGCCGATGTGGAAGGTGAGCTGCTGCTGCTCGGCGCGAAGCTCGTCCAGCTGGGACTGCAGCCCGGCGATTTCGTAGCCGGTTGCCGCCACGTGGCTCGACTGGGTCAGGTAGAAGAGCGCCAGGCCCGCGGCGGCGGCGATCGTCACCAGGGCCCCGGAGATGCCGGTGACCCGCCGCGTGCGCCGCCCGGCAGCTGACCGGCGACGCGGCGGTGCGAGAGTGCGGGAGCGCGGGCGCGGGCGCGGGCGGCCGAAGATGCCGATCCCGCCAATCGGTCGCGCCCCGCTGATGGCCATGCCTTCCTCAGGCCGCCGAACGGCCGGGCACGCGGATGGCCCACGACGTGGGCGCCTCGAAGTCGAGGTTCTCCTCGACCTCGATGGCGGCAACCTTGTCGGAGAGCCAGTACTGCTGGTGCTCGGCCTCGCGTGCCCGGCGCTCGCGCACCTCGCGCTGGCGCGCCGAGTACATGCGGCGGCGGCTGGCCTGATGACGTGGACGACCTCGACTCACGGTGGGACCCTCCTTCCCGGTGCTAGCTGCCGGCTGCTGCCAGCTTCTCGGCCACGCGCAGGCGAGCGCTGCGCGCGCGGCGGTTGCGCTTGATCTCCTCGGGGCCAGGCGTGATCCCCCGCCGGTGGATCACGCGCAGCTGTGCCCGATGGCCGCAGGTGCACACCGGCGGCATCGGCTCTTCGACGCAGTCGCGGCTCTCGCGAGCCATGAACCGCTTGACGATCCGGTCTTCGCCGGAGTGGTAGCTGATGACGGCCAGGCGCCCGCCTGGCCGCAAGGCGGCCAGCGCCCCGGCCAGGCCCGAGCCGAGCACCTCCAGCTCGCGGTTGACCGCGATGCGGAGCGCCTGGAAGGTGCGCGTCGCCGGGTGGATGCGTCCCGCATCGGCCCCGCGCGCGGGCGAAACTGCGGCAATGACCGTCGCCAGGTCGGCCGCGCTCACCAGGCGCCCCTCCGCGCGCGCCGCCACGATCGCCTTCGCGATGCGACCTGCATGGCGTTCCTCACCAAACGTCGCGAGGATGCCGGCGAGCTCTCGGGGCGTCGTGCGGTCGATGAGATCGAGCGCGGAGATGCCTGTGGCTTCATCGAACCGCATGTCCGGCGGCGAGGTGGCCGTGAAGCTGAAACCGCGCGATGGGTCGGCGAGCTGGTAGCTGCTCAGCCCAAGGTCGAACAGCACCCCGTCGAGCGGGATGAACCCCTCCTCGCGGGCCACGTCGTACAGCGATGCGAAGTTGGCCTGGCGCAGGACGGCACGCTCGCCGTAGCGCGCCAGCACGCGTTGCGCCTCCGAGATGGCCGCCCGATCGGCATCGAGGCCGAGCAGGCGACCATCCGGAGACGAGGCCTCCAGCAGCCGCTCGGCGTGCCCTCCGCCTCCGACCGTGCAATCCGCGATGGAGCTGCCCGTCGCCGGCTCGAGAGAGGCGAGAACCTCGTCGACCAGGACCGGCAGGTGCCCTTCTCCCATCGCCGTCGCACCTCAATGGTCGGTTGGCGGGCCGAGCGGCCCGGAGACGCATGAATGGCGGGGGCGTGACGTGCGTCATGGCGTCGCGCTCCGCTAGATGCCGAGATCGGCCAGGTGTTCGGCGAGCGCCTCTGGCTCGTCCTCGATCTTGGCCCGATACGGCTGCCAGGCCGATGGCGACCAGATCTCCAGGCGGTTCAGGGCCCCAACCACGACCACTTCCCCCTCGGCGATGCCGGCGTACTCCCGCAGGTAGCCCGGCACCAGCACTCGACCCTGACGATCGAGCTCCACCTCGACCGCTCCGGACGACATGAAGCGCGCGAACTCCCGTGCGCGGGGATTGGTGAGCGGTAGACCGCGCAGCTTCGTCGCGAGGTCGTCCCACTCGTCTCCTGGAAAGAGGCCGAGACAGCGGTCGAGCCAGCGGGCGAGCGTCGCTCCTGCCGCGAGCCGCCCGCGGAACCGCGCCGGGACCGCCACACGGCCCCGGTCGTCCAGCGCGTGCCGGAACTCCCCGGTCAGGAACGACGCCCGATCCATTTCGCCTGCTATCTACCACTGCTCCCCATTTGGCCCCATTTTGGACCACAGAGCGCCATCATACAGGGCAACGCATCCCCGTCAAGGGGTTTTGTGCAACCCGGCGAGGGACGCTGGTCCCGGGACCGCCGCGGCCGCGGCGGCTATGGGGCGAGGATCAGTCGGAGGTCAGCCGTCCGCCCTGGCTGCCCACCGGCGAGCAGCTTTCGACGGACCCCGTGCCACCCGCGTCAGAGGCCAAGACGGTGATGCAGATGTCATGCTCGCCCTCGGCCAGGGGTGGCATCGGATAATCGATCTGGATGGTCGCCGGACCCGACTCGGGGAGGGTCGGCGTCGCCGCCTGGCTGATGTCGATCGGATCCTGGCCGTCCACCGTCAGCTGGACGCGCACGATCTGCGGCAGCACGACGGCGCCCAGGATCTCGGGCAGCTTCGTGAGGTCTGGCACGTCGGTGCACGTCCCGCCGGTCAGGCTGGCGATCGTCTCAAGCCCACCGACCAGTGGCTCGTTCGAGCAGCTTGCCTCGGTGCCGACGGCGAACGAGTAGAAGACCGCATCGGACGCGCAGGGCAGCACGGTCGATACGTGATCACCAGTCAGGTTCAAGCCATCGGACAGGAAGACGACGATCTTGTTCGGCGACTCTGCCGTCTCCAGCGCCTCACACGCCGCGGTGATCCCCGCGCTGAAGTCGGTCGTCGGGCTCTGGGTCGTGACCGGCGCATAGATCTCGAAGCCGACGGGGTCGGTGGCGGTCTCGCCCGTGAATGCCGACTGGAGCACCTCGACCACGTCTGGTGTCTGGTTGGCGTCCCCGTCGTGGCTCGGCTCAACGAGCGGCTGGGGGCCCTCGGCCGGGTCCAGGTCGGCGGTGACCGCGCCGGCCGCGAACCCGACCAGGCCCACCTCGCTCACCGATTGGCGCCCGATCGCCGCCTCGTTCAGCTGCGTCGCCGACGCGATCTCACAGTCGAGAACGCTGTCCACCCGGCCATCGTCGTTCTGATCGCCGCCGCAGGCATTCGCCCGGCGCGTCGTCCGCGACACGTCGAGGACGTAGATGATCGTCGTGTCGGCGACGGCCACCGCCTCGCCCACGAACGCGGTCCCCCGCAGGCGCTGTGCGCCATCGGCCGGCGCCGACAGGCTCACAAGCTCCGCCCTGATCGCGGCCCCGCCCGGTAGCGTCCCGGTGCGAGCCGAGGATTCGACCCGGTTGCTCAGGTACCAGTAACCGGCTCCCCCGATAGCCCCGACCAGCACGAGAACGCCGAGCACCGCGAGCAACGAGCGGACGAACCCACCCCTCCGGGCGGGTGCGGCCGGTACCGGGGCGGTCGGGCGAGCCGATGGCGGCATCGGCCGGCGGAGCGCCTCCAGCTCCTCGGTCGGGATGACGAGGACCCCGCGCAGGTAGCGCGGGCAGTTTCCATAGCCGCGTTGCAGGCAGACCTTCGTCTGCTGCTCGGCGGACAGCTCCGCCGGGTCCCCGAAGGCGTAGCAGCGGTGCCCGTCCGAGACGCCCTCGACGTACTTGGTGCGGGCGTCGGCCATTCCCAGGAACGGGCAAACGGTATCCGGTCGCTGCGCGAGCTCGGCGAACAGGGCGCGTCGCTCCGCCTCGCGGGCAGCCTCGCGCTCAACCTTCCGGTTGCGTCGTCCGAACACGAATTTGAGTCTAGCGCGCGGTGACTTCCGCCAAGCGGAGGCGCAGGGGGTACGAACGCCTCATTGAGAGTGACGAAAAGGGCAGGCTAGGCTTGACGCCGGCATGGCTGCCGGCCGCAGCCGGCCGTAGCTGGCCGCAGCCGGCCAGGCCAAGGAGCAGCGCGTGGCAATCGAGCACATCGACGAGACCCAGGAGCGCAGGCCCGTCCCCCGCCAGGGGCGGATCCGTCGCTGCAGCGTGCGCCACGTCTCGATCGTCGCCGGCGGCGAGCTGCCGACCGTCCAGGTCGACTGCCTCCTCGGCGGCCGCGAGTACCCGCTGCCGCTGGGGACCATGGACGAGGCTCGGCCGATCTGCAACGCCTGCACCGCCACCACGGTCTGGCGCGCCGACGAGGATTAGCCGCCGCTCCCCTTTCCGGCCCGCACGACGGTGTCTCTCTCTAATTTCGTTGTTGCAGGTGGTGGGTCACTCGACCACGGAGCGCACCCGGCAGCGCGCCGGCGGGCATCAAGGCAGGGCTCCGTGGCCGAATGAATCGCCCCGTGGGTCAACCGTCCACCGAAGCAGCGCCGCGGCCCTCACCTCCCTGGCTCCGTGGTCCAGTGACCCAGCTGCTGCAACTGGCCTGGACCGAACCCGGGTGCTGAATGATCCCTGGAGAGCGGCCTGTAAGCCGAGTTCTGTCATGGACCGATTCGCATCGGTTCATGGACGGCCATCCATCTGAGCGACCTACCCGAGGGCTGAACGAGCAGCCTCAACGCCCTCCTATTCGGTCTTGCTCCGGCTCGAGCTTGCCGCGTTTCACTCCCACTTGCGCGGGCATCGTCACTGTGGCGCTGGTCCTCGCCTCACGGCGGACGGGCGTTACCCGCGAGCCTGCTCTATGGAGCTCGGACTTTCCTCGGACGCGGCCTTTCGACCGATGCGCCCGCGGCCGTCCGGCCGCCTCCAGGGACGCATATTGTACCCGAAGCGAACACCCGTTCGACACTCGCCCGCAGTGCGGCTAGACGCAGAGCTGCCCCTCGGCATCGACCCCGCGGCGGCAGTGGACCGACGACTCGACGAAGACGACGCGCCATTGGCCGCCGGCACCCTCGAGCTCGAGCCGAAGCTCCTCGCCGGCGATCGAATCGTCCGGCGTACCGCTGATGTGGACCCATGCCGTCGCCGACTCCTCTGCCGGGCCGGCAGCCCACCCGGCGCGAACCTGCTCGTCGATCCGCACCTCCGCGATGCGCTGCTCGACCGCCACCAGCAGCGCGTCCGCGCTGGTTGCCGGGGGCAGCTCGTCGAGCGCCGCCGCCAGCTCTTCGGGGACGGTCGGCTCCAGCGCGCCGGCGGAGTTGGGAAAGCTGGGGACGGTGGCTGGCGTCGGGCGGGGCGTGTCGACGACGACTGCGCTGCAACCGGCAACGCTCACCAGCAGGACGACGGGGACGAGGGCGGTGCGTCGAATTCTCATGGACCCCGCGAGGTTCGACGTCGAGGGTTTGCTACGGGCCCACTCTACAGGCCCTCGCTACCGGCCCTCGCTACAGGCCCTCGGAGGAGCGCTGGTCGATGGCCACGTTCGACAGGCGGTCGGCCTCCCGGTTCAGCTCGCGCGGCACGTGGCCGACGGTGTATCCGGCGAACCGGCCGAGCAGCGCCATGACCCGCCCGTGGATCGGCTTCAGGTCCGGATGCTTGACGCGGTAGCGCCCGGCGATCTGCCGCGCCACCAGCTCGGAGTCGGTACGCAGGTCGATGCGGCTGGCGCCATGGGTCAAGGCCTCCTCCAACGCGAGCTCCACGGCAGTCCACTCCGCGTAGTTGTTCGTCCGCTCACCGAGGAAGACCGCGAGCTCGGCCACCAGCGCACCGTCGGCCGCGTCGCGCAGGACCGCGCCGGCGCCGGCCGGGCCGGGATTGCCTCGTGCGGCGCCATCGGTGTGGATCACAAGCCTCATCACGATCGCTCCGGGTCGGGGAAATCCCAGGCGGTGCCATCGTCGAATGTCTCGCGCGTCCAGGCCCGCGCGACTCGTGGCCGGACCCGAAAGACCCCATCCGCGACGGGCTGGGGAAGCGCATGGCTGTACTTCGTCGACCACGCCTCGATGATCCGCCCGCCGAGCCCCGGCTCTGCCGTGAAGTCGTCCGCCACGCCATCCACGATGACGACCTCATCGCCATCGCCGACATGCACCGCGACCTCAGGCCTGGCGAGGAGGTTTCGAGCCCAGCGAGTCGTCGGCGCCCCATCGACGTAGAGCGCGTCGTCGACCCACACGCCCCACAGCGGAGTCAGGTACGGGCGATGGTCTGGACCGGTCGTGGCGAGCCAGTAGAACCGCGCGCGCTCCAGCATCTCTCTGGCGGCCGACCACGGGAGGAATCCGGACGCGGAATCCGGGAACTTGTAGGGCGCCGGCGCGTAGACCCGACGAGGGCTGGGATCAACCACTCTCGCTCGCGGGCGACTCCCCCTGCGGTCGGTTGCCGCCGGCGATCCGCCGCCAGGCCACCTGGACCGGGTCGTAGTAGCTATCGGCCACTCGCTCCTTCAACGGGATGATGGCGTTGTCGGTGATCTTGATGTGCTCCGGGCAGACTTCCGTGCAGCACTTGGTGATGTTGCAGTAGCCGATGTTGCCCTCATCCTTCAGGTAGCGGGTCCGATCGGCGCGGTCCATCGGGTGCAGCTCCAGCCCCGCCACGCGGACCAGGAAGCGCGGCCCCATGAACGGGTTCTTCGTCTCGTGGTTGCGCAGGACGTGGCAGACGTCCTGGCAGAGGAAGCACTCGATGCACTTGCGGAACTCCTGGACGCGCTCGATGTCCTCCTGCTGCCAGCGCCAGCTTTCCTCGGGTGCATCCGGAGGCGGCGTAAAGGGAGCGATCCGGCTGTTGACCTCGTAGTTCCAGGAGACGTCGGTCACCAGGTCCTTGATCAGGGGGAAGGTCCGCATCGGCTCAACGCGAATCTCATGGTCTGACGGCAGGTCGCTGAGGCGCGTCTTGCAGGTGAGCGAGGGCTTGCCATTCACCTCGGCGCCGCATGACCCGCACTTCGCGGCCTTGCAGTTCCAGCGCACCGCAAGGTCCGGGGCGGCGTTGGCCTGGATCCAATGCAGGGCGTCCAGCACCACCATGCCCTCCTCCACCGGCACCGAGTACCTAGCGAACGCGCCCTCGTCGTCAGGGCCGCCTCGGAAGACCTCGAAGTGTCGGAAGGCGAAGGTTCGAGCGAAGGGCATTGGTCGGGTCCAGTCCTCAGGTCTTGATCAGCCGGCGCAGCTCGTCGGGCATCTCCGGCAACGGCTCGGCCGTGACGCGCATCTTCTCTCCGTCGAGCGCCACAGTGCTGTTCCGCTTGCCCCACTCATCGTCCAGCCCGGGGTAGTCGAGGCGGGCGTGGGCGCCACGGCTCTCCGTGCGCTGCCGCGCGCTGAGTGCCACGGCCTCCGCGCAGATGAGCATGCTGCGCATCTCGAAGTAAAGGTTCCAGCCGGGGTTGTAGGCGGGGGAACCGTCCACGCGAACCTTCTTCCAGCGCTCACGAAGGCGACCCAGGCGTTCGACCGACTCATCCAAGTCGGATCCGGTGCGGAAGATGCCGACCAGCGTCTGCATCGTGGCCTGCAGGTCGGCGTGCAGCCGATACGGATTCTCGCCATCGGGCCGATCGAATGGAGTGGCCAGATCGTCCGCCGCGCGTCGCAGCTGCCGACCATCGGCCTTCGCTGGTGCCCCCTGCTCCGCGGCGTAGGCAGCGGCGGCGGCACCAGCCCGCCGGCCGAAGACCAGCAGGTCGGAGAGGGAGTTGCCGCCCAGCCGGTTGGCGCCGTGCATGCCGCCCGCGACCTCGCCGGCGGCGTACAGCCCCTCGACCGTGCTCCGTGCCGTCTCCGGATCGACCCGCACTCCGCCCATCACGTAGTGGCAGGTTGGGCCGACCTCCATCGGTCCGGCAGTGATGTCGACGTCGGCAAGCTCCCTGAACTGGTCGAACATCGACGGCAGCTTGCGCCGCACGTGATCGGACGGCAGGTAGCTGATGTCCAGGAAGACGCCGCCATGCTCCGAACCGCGACCCTCGCGGACCTCGGTGAAGATGGCGCGGGCCACGTTGTCACGCGTCGAGAGCTCGGGTGGCATACGGGCGTCCGTCTGGCGCCCGGCGCCAAGCGACTCCACCCAGCGGCCGGCCTCCTCATCGGTCTCCGCATACTCGTGCCGGCGGTCCTCCGGCAGGTACTTCCACATGAACCGATCGCCGTCGCTGTTGCGCAGGATGCCTCCCTCGCCGCGGACTGCCTCGGTCACCAGCAGGCCGCGAACCCCCGGCGGCCAGACCATGCCGGTGGGGTGAAACTGGACGAACTCCATATCGATGAGCTCGGCCCCGGCCCGGTAGGCCAGCGCATGGCCGTCGCCGGAGTACTCCCACGAGTTCGAGGTCACCTGGTAGACGCGCCCGATGCCCCCCGTCGCCAGGATGACCGCATTGGCGGTGAAGGCGATCGGCTCACCAGTCTGCCGCCAGTAACCGAACGCGCCGCTGACTCGCTCGCCGGTGCGCAGCAGATGGGTGGTGGTGCACTCCATGTAGACCGTCACGCCGGCCTGCACGGTGCGGTCCTGGAGCGTGCGGATCATCTCCAGCCCGGTGCGGTCGCCGACGTGGGCCAGTCGCGGGTGCGAGTGGCCGCCGAACGGCCGCTGCAGGATGCGCCCGTCGCGCGTCCGATCGAAGACCGCCCCCCAGCGCTCGAGCTCACGCACCCGGTCCGCGGCCTCCTGCGCGTGCAGCTGGGCCATGCGCCAGTGGTTGAGCATCTTGCCGCCAACCATGGTGTCCCGGAAGTGCGTCTGCCAGGAGTCAGCCTCAGCGACATTGGCCAGCGCAGCCGCCACGCCGCCTTCCGCCATGACGGTGTGGGCCTTGCCGAGCAACGACTTGCAGATCAGGCCAACCGAGGCGCCCGCCTCCGCCGCCTCGATGGCGGCGCGCAGTCCGGCGCCCCCTGCGCCGATGACCAGAACGTCGTGGGAGTGGGTGTCGAAGCTGGTGGTCGCGGGGCTCACAGCCTGATCGCCGGGTCCACGATGAAGCCGGCCGCCAGCAGGCGGATGTAGAGATCGGCCAGCGCGACCGAGACGAGGCTCACCCACGCCCACAGCTGATGCCGCTCGTTCATGCCGGTCAGCCGGGTCCAGGCCCGGTAACGGACGCGGGCGGCCACGCCGCACGAGAAGCAGTCGAGGCGGCCTCCCGCCAGGTGACGCAGGGAGTGGCAGGAAAGCGAGTAGCCGGTGAGCAGCGCGGCATTGCCCAGCAGGATGAAGCTGCCCAGTCCGATCCTCGGGCCTGGATGGATGAACGAGTAGAGCGCGTCGATCCAGAGGAAGAAGAGCGGAATGAAGGCCAGGTACAGGAAGTAGCGGTGGATGTTCTGCAGGATGAAGGGGAAGGCGCGTTCCATCGCGTAGCCACGGTGGATGGTGGGCTCACCCACCGCGCAGGCCGGCGGATCGACGAAGTAGGAGCGGTAGTAGGCCTTTCGATAGTAGTAGCAGGTCGTCCTGAAGCCGAGCGGGATCCAGAGGATCAGGATCGCCGGCGAGAACCACCACGGCAGTTGGCCCTGGAAGATGAGTGGCGAGAAGAAGGGCGAGAGGTACCCGTCGACCTCATATGGGACGTGGAAGATGGGCTCCCAGATCAGGGCAGAGAAGAGGGAGTAGGCAATGAAGGCCCCGAAGCCGGTGGCGATGATGCCCGGCATGAGCCACCACGGGTCGCGCCGGCTGGTGGCCGCCAGTCCCTGGCGAGCGGTGCCTCGCGGGTTCGCCAGGCGGGTCGCGGTCATGCTGGGTCGGGGCCTCCCCTATCGGTCTGACGGTGACGGGCCGATCTGAGGCTGCCGCCGCGCGCGGCTCGGCCTTCGCCGAATTCTAGCCACTGCCCGGACCAGGAGCGCGCTGCCCGGCCTCATGCCACTGCCTGCACGCGCGCGGCGACCGCATCGGCGAATTCGCGCGTTCCCGCTCTGCCGCCGAGGTCGTAGGTGACCGTCATCCCCTCGGCGACGACCGAGCGCACCGCGGACTCGACGCGGTCGGCGGCAGCGGTCTCGCCGAGGTGGCGGAGCATCAGCGCAGCCGACAGGATCAGGGCCGTGGGGTTGGCCTTGTCCTGTCCGGCGTACTTGGGCGCGGAGCCATGGACCGGCTCGAAGACCGCTGCACGGTCGCCGATATTGGCGCCCGGGGCGACGCCCAGGCCGCCGACCAGGCCGGCGGCAAGGTCGCTGACGATGTCGCCGTACAGGTTCGGCAGCACCAGCACGTCATAGAGCTCCGGCTTCTGGACCAGCTGCATGCACATGTTGTCGACGATGCGGTCCTCGAATGCCACCCGTCCCTCGTAGTCGGCCGCGACCTGCTGGCAGCTCTCCAGGAAGAGGCCGTCGGACAGCTTCATGATGTTCGCCTTGTGCACGGCCGTGACCTTGCGCCGCGCGTTGCGCACCGCGTACTCGAACGCGAAGCGCGCGACCCGTTGCGATGCAGCGCGGGTGATGACCTTGATGCTCTCCGCCGCATCGGCGCCGACGCGGTGCTCGATGCCGGCGTACAGGTCCTCGGTGTTCTCGCGGACGATGATCAGGTCGACCGACTCGTAGCGCGACTCGACACCCGGCATCGTCCGCGCCGGGCGCACGTTGGCGTACAGCTCGAGCGCCTGCCGCAGGCCGACATTGACGGAGCGGAAGCCGGCGCCGACCGGCGTCGTGATCGGTCCCTTGATGGCCACCTCGTTGCGCCGGATGCTGTCGATGACCCGGTCCGGCAGCGGCGTGCCCTCGCTGGCGATGGTTGCCTCACCCGCCGACTGACGGTCCCAATCGAACTCGATGCCGGTCGCCGCCAGGACGTGGACTGTGGCGTCGGCGAGCTCCGGCCCGATCCCGTCGCCGGGGATCAGGGTGACTGCGTAACTCATCTCGTGCTGGCTCCGCTACGCGCCGGTCAAAGCGCCGGCCGTGCGGCGGTCAGTGTAGGCAGGAGGGAGCCGTCATGGCGCTCCAGCACCGCCCGATGGCCGTGCATCCCCCCACAGGATTCGGGCCGCATTGTGCCGCAAGGCGTGCCCTCGTAAGGGAGCGCCGCCAACCGGACGGCTACAATCGGCGGCCCGAGCTGAGCCGCAAAGGAGCGATGCCGGCTTGAAGCTTCAGGAGTACCGGTCCAAGGAGATCCTCGCCCGGCACGGCGTGCCGCTGCTGGCCGGTGAGACGGCTACCACCCCCGAAGAGGCGCGCGCCGCGGCGGGGCGTATCGGTGGGCCGGTGGTGGTCAAGGCCCAGGTGCTGGTCGGCGGCCGCGGCAAGGCCGGCGGCGTGAAGCTGGCGGCCACGCCGGAGGAGGCGGAGCAGCGGGCGCGCGAGATCATCGGCCTGGACATCAAGGGCGTCACCGTGCAGACCGTGCTGGTCGCGCCGGCGGCCGATATCGCCTCCGAGTTCTACCTCGGCCTGATCCTGGACCGCGCCGCCAAGGCGGTGACCGTCATCGCCAGCGCGGAGGGCGGGGTGGAGATCGAACAGACGGCCCGGGTCAACCCGGATGCCATCCTCCGCCTGCCGTTGGACCCGCTGCTGGGCCTGCAGGAGCACAACGTGCGGCGGGTCAGCTTCTTCCTTGGCCTGCCGCCGGAGCTGCGCAAGGACTTCGCGTCGATCCTGCGCGGGCTGTACGACGCCTTCATGGCAGCCGATGCCGACCTGGCCGAGATCAACCCACTGGTCATCACCGAGGGCGGTGAGCTGCTGGCGCTCGACGCCAAGATCGTGCTCGACGACTCGGCGCTCTTCCGCCACCCGGCCGTGGCGGCGATGCGCGACCTGAATGAAGAGGAGCCGTCGGAGATCGCCGCCCGGGAAGCCGGCATCAATTTCATCAAGCTCGACGGCACCATCGGCTGCATGGTCAATGGGGCAGGGCTGGCCATGACGACCATGGACCTCGTCAAGCTGGCGGGGGGAGAGCCTGCCAACTTCCTGGATATCGGTGGCGGCGCCAAGGCGGATCGGGTCGCAGCGGCGTTCCGCATCATCCTCAACGATCCAGCCGTGAGGGCCATCCTGGTCAACATCTTCGGCGGGATCACGCGGGGCGACGAGGTGGCGCGAGGGATCGTGGAGGCGCGTGCCCGGCAGGAGCGCGAGGTGCCGATGGTGGTCCGCATCGTCGGCACCAACGCGGCGGAGGCGGCCGATCTCCTGCGACAGGCGAACCTGATCACCGCCGACAGCCTGGACGAGGCGGCGGCCAAGGCGGTCGCCGCGGCCGGGCAGGCATGAGCATCCTGGTCGGCAGCCAGACACGCCTGCTGGTGCAGGGCATCACCGGCCGCGAGGGCGAGTTCCACTCGGGCGCGATGCTCGACTACGGCACGCCGATCGTGGCCGGCGTCACGCCCGGCAAGGGCGGCCAGTCGGCGCTGGACGGCCGGGTGCGGGTCTACGACACCGTTGCCGATGCGGTGCGCGAGACCGATGCCAACGCGGCCTGCATCTTCGTACCGGCGCCGTTCGCGCCCGATGCGATGCTCGAGGCCGCCGATGCCGGCGTGCCACTGGTGGTCTGCATCACCGAGGGAATCCCCGCGCTCGACATGCTGCGCGTCTACCACGCGCTCAAGTCGCGAGGGGTTCGGTTGATCGGCCCGAACTGCCCGGGAGCGACGACGCCGGGCGAGGCGAAGGTAGGCATCATCCCCGGCTCCATTCACCGGCCGGGACCGGTTGGCCTGGTCAGCCGCTCCGGCACGCTCACTTACGAGGTCGTGCAGGCCATGACCGATGCCGGCATCGGGCAGTCCACCTGCGTGGGCATCGGAGGTGACCCGATCGTGGGAACCAGCTTCATCGACGTGCTCGACATGTTCAACCGCGACCGGGCCACCGAGGCGATCGTGATGATCGGCGAGATCGGCGGCGAGGACGAGGAGCGAGCGGCCGCCTTCGTCAAGGCGGAGGTGCGCAAGCCGATGGCGGCCTTCATCGCGGGCCGGACGGCGCCACCGGGCCGTCGCATGGGGCACGCAGGAGCGATCATCGCCGCCGGCGCCGGCACCGCTCAGTCGAAGCGCGAGGCGCTCGAGGCGGCAGGCGTCCGGGTGGCCGACTCGCCGTCGCAGATTCCGGCGCTGCTGCGCGAGGCGGGGGTCGGCTAGGAATCCACCCGACCCCGCTTCCGCGTATGGAGTTCTGGTAACCCAGACACCAGGAGGCCGATGATGTCCACCCGGCGATCCCTCGCCATTCCATTCCTCGTCCTGCTCGCGGCCTGCACCGCGGCGGGGTCGAGCCTTACGCCGGGGGCGGCGACGCCATCAACGGAGGCTTCCGCTTCGATGGAGCACAGCATGGAGGCTTCCGCGTCGGCAGCGGCCATGGGGACCGAGATCCAGGCAGAGGATTCCGACCTCGGCAAGATCCTCGTCGACGGGGAGGGCAAGACCATCTACTTCTTCGCCAACGACGAGAAGGGCGTCAGCAACTGCACGGGCGACTGCCTGGCAATCTGGTCGCCGGTGACAACTGAGGGGGCACCGGAGGCCGGGGATGGCGTGTCGGCGAAGCTTGGGACGATCCCGCGCGCCGGAGGATCGCCACAGCTCACCGTCAACGGCTTCCCGGCGTACTACTACGCCGAGGACAGCGCCCCGGGCGACACGAAGGGCCAGGGCGTGGGTGGAATCTGGTTCGTGTTCGGGGCGGACGGCAAGCCGATCAGGGACTGACCGATCCCTTGCCAAAGGCGGCGCTCTCGCCGTTCTGCTCGCGCCACTCGTCGGCCAGGATCGCCATGAGCAGGGAGTCCTCGAGCCCGTTCGGACCACGCCACGAGCGGCGCATGAGCCCCTCCCGCTTGAAGCCGAGCTTCTCGTAGGAGCGGATGGCCCGAGCGTTCGAGGCGTAGACGGTGAGCCAGATCCGCTGCAGCCCCATCGTGTTGAAGGCGAATCTCAGGAGGACCCGCTGCGCATCGGTCCCCCAGCCGGAGCCGATGTGCTCGCGATCCATGAACACCGCGAGCTCCGCGTTCGCATGATGCATGTTCACGTCCTTGAGCCAGACGGTGCCGATGAACCGGTCGTCGCCGAGCTCGCAGACGGCGAAGAAGTAGCCGGTGCCCTTTCCCATCCGCTCCTGGATGTCGTCGAGCCAGTGCCCGCTCATCTCGAGGCCGAACGGGAAGCTGTAGCCGGCGTGGCCACCGACCTCGGTGTCGTTGACGCCAGCGACGTAGGCCGCCAGGTCGCGGTGCTCGAGCGGCCGCAACCAGACGCGATCCCCGCGCAGCAGCGGGCGATCCGGGATCGGCGGCCGGTCGGCGGTGGTGGCGTCGTCGGTCATGGACGTCCCTCGGGCTCCGGCTGCTCGACCAGCTCCCACAGCACGCCGTTCAGCGTACGGGGATGGATGAAGGCTACCCGCCCGTGCGCCCCGTCGCGCGGCTCCTGGTCGATCAGCTCCGCCTCCGCGGTTGCCAGGCCGGCGAGGTCTCCGGGCAGGTCGCTGCTCGCCAGGCAGACGTGATGCACTCCCTCGCCGCGGTCCCCCAGGAAGCGTGCCACGCCGCCCGTCGGATCTCGCGGCTCGACCAGCTCGATCCGGGGTCCGCCGTTCGCGCTTGCCGACAGGAAGCAGAGGCGCACGCCCTGTGCCGGGAAGTCGAACGGCTCGCCGTCGGCGCGCCAGCCGAAAAGGCGCTCGTAGCGGGGCAGCGAATCGTCGATCGAGCGCACGACCACCGCGACGTGGTGGATGGAGCCGATGGTCACGGCCGGTGCTCGCCCCAGACGCCTCGCAGCGCGTCGCTGATCTCTCCAAGCGTGACGTGCGCCTCGACGCAGGCGAGGATGCGCGGCAGCACGTTCTCAGTGCCCCGGGCCGCGCCCTCCAGAGAGGCGAGGGCGGCCGCCGCGACTTCGGGGTCCCGCCCCTCCCTGACCTCGTGCGTGCGCTCCACCTGGCGCCGCTCGGCCTCCGCGTCGATGGCCTGCGGCGCAGGGCGCAGCTCGTCACCCTCGTCGGCGTAGGCGTTGACGCCCACGATCACCGAGCTGCCGTCCTCCACCGCACGCTGGAACTCGTAGGCCGCCTGCGCGATCTCGCCCTGCTGGTATGACTCCGCCAGCGCGGCCAGGGTACCGCCACGCCGGTCGATCTCCGCCAGCTCTGCGTGGACGCTCTCCTCCAGGGCGTCGGTGAGCGACTCGACGTAATACGAGCCGCCCAGCGGGTCGACGGGAGCGCTCATGCCGGACTCGTGAGCCAACACTTGTTGAGTTCGGAGCGCCAGCCGCGCCGTCTCGGGCGTCGGCAGTCCCAGCGCTTCGTCCAGCGCGTTGGTGTGCAAGGACTGCGCCCCGCCGAGGATCGCCGACAGCGCCTGGACGGTGGTCCGCACCACGTTCGTGTCCGGCTGCTGGGCGGTCAGGGTTGAGCCGCCCGTCTGGACATGGAAGCGCATGGCCTGGCTCACTCGGCTGCCGGCCCCGAAGCGGTCGCGGGCCACCCTCGCCCAGGCACGCCTGGCAGCCCGGAACTTGGCGACCTCCTCGAACAGGTCGTTGTGGGCGGCGAAGAAGAAAGAGAGGCGCGGGGCAAACTCCTCGAACGCCAGGCCGGCAGCCAGGGCCGCCTCCGCGTACGCGATCGCATTGGCGATGGTGAACGCCACCTCCTGCGCGGCCGTCGACCCGGCCTCTCGCATGTGGTAGCCGCTGATGCTGATCGTGTTCCAGGCCGGCAGCTCGGCGTGACAGTAGGCGAAGGTATCGGTCACCAGCCGCATGGAGGGCTCCGGCGGGAAGATGTAGGTGCCGCGGGCGATGTACTCCTTCAGGATGTCGTTCTGGATGGTGCCCCTCAGGGTGGAGGCATCGGTCCCCTGCCGCCGCGCCACCGCCTGGTAGAGGGCCAGCAGGATGGCGGCGGTGGCGTTGATCGTCATGCTGGTGCTGACCTGACCCAGGTCGACGTCCCGCAGCAGGATCTCCATATCCTCGATCGTGTCGATCGGCACGCCAACCCGTCCCACCTCGCCGGCGGCCATGGGGGCGTCGCTGTCGTAGCCCATCTGGGTCGGCAGGTCGAAAGCGACCGAGAGGCCGGTCTGGCCGTGCTGCAGGAGATAGTGGAAACGGCGGTTCGTCTCCTCGGCGGAGCCGAAGCCGGCGTACTGGCGCATGGTCCACAGCCGGCCCCGGTAGCCGGTCGCATGGATGCCCCGCGTGAATGGGTAGGAGCCCGGCTCGCCCAGCTGGGTCGCGGGATCGAAATCGGCCAGGTCGGCGGGGCCATAGACCGCTTCGATCTCGATGCCCGAGGTGGACCGATGGGCTGGCGCGGGCTTCGAATCGGCCTGGCTCACGCGGCCGATTGTACCGGCGCGCCCTGTCCCAACCCCCTCAGTCGAGGCGCAGCAGGAGCACCCCGGCGGCGACCGCCGCCCCCGCGTCGACGGCTAACTGACCAACCGTCCCTGCCCGCGGGGCGCGCACCTCGTTCTGCATCTTCATGGCCTCGATGGTGACCAGTGCGTCGCCGGCCTGCACCTCGGTGCCGACCGCGACCTTGACCGCGACCACCAGGCCCGGCAGGGTCGCGCGGATCTCGACCGGGCCGGCAGCCGAGCCTGCCGCCCGACGTGCGTCGGCCAGCATCCGCTCGCGCCAGCTCTCGACCGTCACCTCAATCCGCCGGCCGGCCAGGGTGACGAACCACGTGCTGCCGCCGCCCTCGACGTGGATGGTGACGCTCCGCTGGCCGTCGCTCAGGCGGGCGAGGCCGCGCTCGCGGTCAAGCCAGTCCAGCTGCCAGCCGACGGCGGGGGCGACTTCCTCCCCGTCCAGGCGAGCCTGCAGCCCGCTCACCGGCGCAGCGCCTCGCGGCGTGCCTGGCGCGACCAGTCGGTGTCGCTGTCCGGCGCCTGTGCCACCTGCGCCGCCGGGCCGCCGTCGCCGGCGCGACGTGCCTCTGTGGCGGCCAGTGCGGCCAGTGCGGCGTCTGCCTTCTGGATCGGAGGTCCCTCGGCCCATCGCTCGCTGATCAGCCCGGTGTGGTAGTCGCCGGAGACGAACTCGGGTTGGTCGACCAGCCAGCGGTGGAAGCCCAGGTCGGTCTGCAGGCCGCCGATCACCGTCTCGTCGAGCGCCCGGCGCAGCCGGCTGACGGCCGCCGCCCGATCATCGGCGTGCACCATCAGCTTGGCCAGCAGCGGGTCATATTCCGTGGCCAGCGGCTCCCCCTCGACGATGGCATGGTCGATCCTGACCCCGGGCCCGTCTGCGGGCCGCCAGCAGGTGACGACGCCGGCCAGGGGCGCAAAGCCATCGTACGGGTCCTCCGCGTAGATCCGTGCCTCGATGGCATGGCCGCGAGGGGCTGCCTCGAGCACCGATCGGTCCAGCGTGGCCCCACCGGCAACCAGGATCTGCCAGGCGACGAGGTCGAGCCCCGTCACCAGCTCCGTCACCCCGTGCTCGACTTGCAGGCGGGTGTTCATCTCCAGGTAGTAGTGGTTGCCGTCCGGGTCCAGCAGGAACTCAACGGTGGCGGCGTTGTGGAACTCCACCGTGCCGGCCACCCTGCGGGCGCTGTCGAACAGGGCCTCCCGGATGGCTGGCGTGACTGCGGGAGAGGGGGCCTCCTCGATCAGCTTCTGGTGCCGGCGCTGGACGCTGCAGTCGCGCTCGCCGAGGCAGGTCAGGTTCCCGGCGCGGTCCCCGAGCAGCTGCACCTCCACGTGTCGGGCCGGTGCGATCAGCCGCTCCAGGTAGAGCGTGCCATCGCCGAAGGCGGCGGCCGCCTCCCGCCGCGCGGCCGCAACCGCGGCCGGCAGCGCCCCGGCGTCCTCGACCAGGCGCATCCCTCGTCCGCCCCCACCGGCGGCGGCCTTGACCATGGCCGGGAAGCCGATCTCGCCCGGCGCCGACACGCCTTCGTCCAGCGCCACCATCAGGCCGGGGACGACCGGCACGCCGGCCGTCGTGGCCGCCTGTCGCGCCGCCAGCTTGTTGCCGAGCGTCTCCTGCACACTGGGCGGAGGCCCGATCCAGATGAGGCCGGCATCCTCGACGGCGCGGCTGAACTGAGCCGTCTCCGAGAGAAAGCCATAGCCCGGATGGACCGCGTCACTGCCGGATCGGCGGGCGGCCTGCAGGATGGCCTCGATGTTCAGATAGGACTCGGCAGCCGGTGGTGGCCCGATGTGAACGGCGGTGTCGGCCGCCGCCACGTGCGGCGCCAGCCGATCGGCATCCGAGTAGACAGCGACACTCTCGATTCCCAGCTCGCGGCAGGCGCGGATGATGCGCACCGCGATCTCGCCGCGGTTGGCGACCAGCAGCCGACGAATCGGGCCCGCCCGCGGCTGACTGTCTTTGCGCACGGACAGTCGGATCTAGAGGGGGATGTTGCCGTGCTTCTTCGGCGGCAGCGCCTGCCGCTTGCCGGCGAGCAGCGAAAACCCATCCGCCACCCGGGCGCGCGTCTCGGAGGGAAGGATCACCTCGTCGACGTAGCCGCGCGCCGCGGCCAGGTACGGGTTGGCGAGGCGCTCCTGGTAATCCGCCACCAGCCGCTCGCGCTCCGCGTCCGGGTCATCGGCATCGGCCAGGCGATCCCGGAAGATGATGTTCACCGCTCCTTCGACACCCATGACCGCAATCTCTGCAGTCGGCCACGCGAAGTTCAGGTCGCCGCGCACGTGCTTGCTGCTCATGACGTCGTATGCCCCGCCGTAAGCCTTGCGCGTGATGATCGTCACCTTTGGCACGGTCGCCTCGCAGTAGGCATACAGCAGCTTCGCCCCGTGGCGAATGATGCCGCGGTGCTCCTGGTCCACGCCCGGCAGGAAGCCCGGCACGTCCACCAGCGTCAAGAGGGGAATGTTGAAGCAGTCACAGAAGCGGACGAAGCGCGCGGCCTTGTCACTCGAGTCGATGTCCAGCACGCCGGCCAGCACCTCGGGCTGCTGTGCGACGACGCCAATGCTGCGACCCTCGACCCTGGCGAAGCCGCAGATGATGTTGCGGGCGAAGCCGGCCGACACCTCGGTGAACGACTGACCGTCGACCAGCCCCTCGATCACCTGGTGCATGTCGTAGGCCTGCTGCGCAGAGTCCGGGATCAGTGAGTCGAGCTCCGCGCCATCGCGCGCGGGCTCATCCCACGACGTGGCGCGCGGCGGCGCATCGACGTTGTTCGACGGCCAGTAGCCAACCAGCGTGCGCGCCAGCTCCAGCGCCTGCGGTTCGCCCGCCGCCAGGAACTGCGCGACGCCGCTCGTCTCGTTGTGCACCCGCGCGCCGCCCAGGCCCTCGAAGTCGATCTCCTCGTGGGTTACCGTCTTCACCACGTTCGGCCCGGTGACGAACATGTAACTGCTGCCGTCGACCATGATCGTGAAGTCGGTGATCGCCGGCGAATAGACGGCCCCACCGGCGCACGGGCCGAGCACCAGTGACAGCTGCGGGATGACGCCGGAGACCATCGTGTTGCGCAGGAAGATATCGGCGTAGCCGCCGAGTGATACGACGCCCTCCTGGATGCGCGCGCCGCCGGAGTCCGAGAGGCCGATGATCGGGGCGCCGTTCTCCAGCGCCAGGTCCATGACCTTGACGATCTTCTCGGCATGCGCCTCCGACAGCGAACCGCCAAAGACGGTGAAGTCCTGCGCGTAGACGAAGACGGTGCGCCCGTCGATGCGCCCATGCCCGGTCACCACGCCGTCGCCCAGGTACTGCTCCTGGTCGATCCCGAAGTCTGTGGCGCGATGCGTAACGAACGCGTCCAGCTCGGTGAAGCTGTCCTCGTCCAGCAGCAGCTCCAGCCGCTCGCGCGCCGTCAGCTTGCCGCGGGAATGCTGCTGCTCGATGCGATGTTCCCCGCCGCCCAGCATTGCTTCGGCGCGCAGCTCCTGCAGACGCGCCAGCTTGTCGGCCGTCGACAAGGAATGTCCTCCGCGTGTGGTGGGCCCAGCAGGGATCGAACCTGCGACCAGCCGGTTATGAGCCGGATGCTCTAACCACTGAGCTATGGGCCCGGTTGATGGTGGACAACTTCGAGTATAGAGGCTCGTCTTTGCACAAAGACATCGACATCGCCGGCCTTTGTGGATAACCCCGGTGACCGGTCCGGAAGGCCGCGGCTATGATCGGAACGGGTCGCAACCCGCGACGTCCGCCCTCCCACCTTGACACACGAAGGGTGATGCGTTGACCAAAGTGATCTCCATCGCGAACCAGAAGGGCGGCGTCGGCAAGACGACCACCTCCATCAACCTGGGCGGCGCGCTGGCGGAGCTCGGCTATCGGGTCCTCTGCGTTGACATGGATCCGCAGGCGAACCTCACGGTCGGGCTGGGCATATCGCTCTCCGACGTGCGCCTCTCGATGGCGGACGTCCTGTCCGAGGAGCGCCTCGCGTTCGACGAAATCGTCCGTGCCACCGATATGCTCGGGCTCTCAGTGGCGCCGGCGACACTGGAGCTGGCATCAACCGAGGTGGAGCTGTTCACCGCCATCGGACGCGAGATGGTGCTGCGCGACGCGTTGGCGGGATGGACCGAGCGCCAGTTCGACGTGATCATCATCGACTGCCCACCGACCCTCGGCCTGCTCACCATCAACTCCCTGGTGGCCAGCAGCCGGGTGATCATTCCGGTCCAGACGCAGTATTACGCCATTAAGGGCCTGACGGCGCTGATCAAGGTGATCAACACCATCAAGCTCAAGCTGAACCACGACCTGGAGATTCTCGGCCTGCTGGCGACCTTCTTCGACGGGCGGACGGTGCTGGCCCGCGAGATGCTCGCCAACCTGCGCGAGCTCGGGGACCATCGGGTCTTCAACACCATGATCAAGAACACGGTGAAGCTGGGGGAGGCGCCGCTCACCGGCAAGCCGGTCACGGAGTACGCAACCAACTCCGCGGCGGCCCGAGCATTCCGTGAGCTGGCCCGCGAGGTGATCGAACTTGGCTAACAAGCGTCCCGCGTTCCGGGAGAACATCCACCGCCTCTTCGACGAGGCGCAGGCCACCGATCTCGGCCCCGGCATCGTCTCGCTGATCGAGTCGCGCGCCACTCGCGCGCAGATCCGCGAGATTCCGGTCGCCAAGATCCTGCCCAACCCCGCGCAACCGCGCCTCTCCTACGAGGAGGATTCGCTGACCGAGCTTGCGGACTCGATCCGCGAGCACGGCGTGCTGCAGCCGATCCTGGTGCGCCCAACCGGTTCGCAGTACGAGCTGATCGCAGGCGAGCGGCGCTGGCGAGCATCACGCGTTGCGCAGCGGGAGACCATCCCGGCCATCGTCGTCGAGTTCGACGATCAGACGGCGCTGGAGGTGTCGATCATCGAGAACCTGCAGCGCGAGGACGTCTCGCCGCTGGAAGAAGCGTCGATGTTCCGCAAGATGACCGACCTCGGATACTCGGTCCGCCAGCTGGCGCAGAAGATCGGCAAGGACAAGGGTTACGTCGAGAACCGGATGCGCCTGGCCGAAGCGCCGCCCGAGATTCGCGAGCTGGTGTCCGTGCGGAAAGACACCATCAGCCACGCCTACGAGTTGATGAAGATCGGTGACGAGCGTGTGCGGATCCGTTTGGCCAAGAAGATCGCGGCCGGGGAGCTGACCCTGGCCCGCCTGCGGATCATGACCGGCACAACCACCCGCGGCGATGACGACGACCGGCCACGCCGGCGCGGGCGCACGAAGGCCGGCGAGGTTGCGATCGCTCGTGACGCGCAGGACGCGGACGATGCGCTGCTGACCAATCGCGGCAAGCTCGCCGACGCCATCGACGAGCTGGTTGAGCTGCTCCGGCGTCCGGACGTGATCGAGCAGATCCCGGACACCAACCGGGACAACCTCGCCAGGAACCTTACGGTGACGAAGCTCAAGCTCGAGAACGCCATCGCCATCATCCGGGCGACCCGCGAGCCGGCCTGAGCCGGTCTAGCCCTCGCCCAGCGCTGCCTCGATCTCGTCGAGGTGCTCTGCCCGATGCGATGCGCGGAGCAGGTTCAATGGGCTGGTCGCCGAGAGCGGCCACGCCTGGGCGGCCAGGTCAGCCGGTAGATCGGCGATGCGACGGTCCGTCTCCTGGGATATCTCCAGGGCGAGACGCGCCGCTTCGGCCGGCGGAATGGCGTGGATCAATGGACGGGAGGCGTCGTTGATCCAGTCGACGTCCTCCGGCTCGTCGTCCGACGCCGTGAACGGTGTGCCGCGAACCAGCTTCTCCGCGAGGGCGAGGGCGCGCCCGTCCCAGAACGCGATATGCCCCAGGACGCCAGCAACCGTCCAGCTTTCGTTGACCGGCCGCTCGAGATCCTCCCCCGTCAGCCTGGCGACGAGCGAACGCATCCGCTCGAGCTCGCGCGCGTTCTCGATGGCGTAGCTGGTTTCGGAGGCGGCGCGGTCAGGGGGTATAGGACATCACCTCGCGGTGGTCGACCAGGAACGCCGTCAGCTTGCGCCGCGCCTCCGGATCGATGCGCCGCAGGCCGGCGATGGCCTTCGGCAGCTCGAAGATCGGGGCGGCCAGGGCTCCGGCGGTGTCGATGCCGATCACGTGATCGGGCCCGCCCCCAACCAGGAAGGCTCGCTGGAAACCCTTCTCGTCAATCCCGGCCGCCCGCTGAAAAGCGGCAATCGCGGTTCCCACCCCGATGCGCTTCGCGAAGTCGACGAACAGGTCAGCCGCCCATCGATCGATCTGCTCGTCCGATTGGGCCTGCACCATCTTGCGGTAGTCGCCCGCCGCGCCGGCCTGCATGGCGCGATTCTAGCCCGCGCTCCGACGGCCGCGGGCGCGCGGAACGGACGGGCCGAGGATGGCGATTGGGCTATCCTGCGGCCATGGCGTACCAGCCGGCCGACCCGCGCACCGAGGACACGATCGTCTTCGAGCTGCTGCGCACCGATCGGTCGGGGGCACCTGGCGAGGTGGTCGGATCCGCCACCTTCAGCGATGGGCGTACGTCCGTCGACGCGCCGGAGGCGGTGGCCGTCGCAGTGCGTGAGCTGCTGCAGCGGCCCTTCGTCGACCGCGTTCAGGCCGACGAGCGACCACGCGGCTATCGGCGCAGCGGGCGAGGCATCGTCGACATGCTGGTGCCGGGGATGCCCGAGCATTTCATCGCCCGCCTTCGCGGCCTCTGGCTCTCCTATCCGGACGGCGGCGTGGTCACCGCCCGCGAGGGCACGACACCGGCGCGGGGCGAGCGGGCGACCGTGCTGGACAAGGTCGAGACCGGACCGGCGGTGGCTGACCCCTCGGTTCGACGAGCGACGCTGGCGGAGAGCACGGCCATCCTGAACGCTCGGCCGCTGGTCCAGGCGAACGAGCCCTTGACCGGATTGCGAGCGGCTGCCGAGCGCCCGGACGTGGCGCGAACCGACTGCGGCTGGATCTTCTAGGCGTAGATTTGCATAGATTTCTGGCTCTGAGGATTCCCGGCGTCATCGGCCCAGGGTTGGCTATCATGCGGTCATGTCGCTGACCCGCTACCTCATCGGGCCGATCGTCATCGTCGCGATCGGCATCGTCTACGGGCTATTCAGCTACGAATGGACCGGCACCGTGCTGCTCATCGTCTTCGGCGGCGCGATGGCAGTGATGGGCTGGATCCTGCTCCCCACCTTGGACAACGTGGGCCCCACCGCGCCGGTGGATCCTGACTTCGAGGATCCCGGCCGCTGACAGAGCGGCCACGGTCCGCCGGGCATCAAGACGCCGGGCAACTGTGGCTGCCCTAGCGAGAGACTCGCTAACACAGATGCCCGGCTCACTGGTACTAACGGGCCATTACCCAGCGCGTTAGTCGCTTGCCGGCGTTTGTCACATTTGCGACACCGGGGCCGGCTGGGCCGGGCCACTCAGGCCGGCTCGACGTTGCCGGTGCTGCCGTCCACGGTCACGCGAGTGCCATTCCGCAGCCGCGCCGTCGCATCGCCACAGCCGACCACGGCCGGGATCCCGTACTCGCGGGCGATGATCGATGCGTGGGCGGCGGGACTGCCGACGTCGGTCACGACCGCTGCGGCCCGGGTGAAGAGTGGAGTCCAGGCCGGGGCGGTCAGCGGTGCCACCAGCACCTCGCCCGGCTCGAGCTCGTCAAACTGATGTGGGCCCCGAATCACGCGCACGCTCCCGGTCGCCCGCCCCGGTGAAGCCGGAGAGCCCGATACGAGGGCGGTTGCCGACGGAACGGCACCCAGGATCCGCGGCATGGCGTCGAACAACTTCTTCAATAAGGGATTCAACCGTCCGACCAGGAGCGGCGGCACCAGAAGGGCCTGTTGCTCCCGCGCCGAGCGTCGGCCGGTGACGTCGACGCCTGCGGCCAGGCCACCGTCGCTCAGCGCCGACAATACTTCTTCGCGGGTCAGGAAGAAGATGTCGTCAGGCTCGGCGATCACGCCGCTCGAGGCAAGCGCCTCGCCGATGCGCAGCACGGCTCGTCGCAGGACCGGCCACGCGATCGTCAACTCGCTCACCTGCTCCTCCCGAATGGGGACGAGGTGCTGCGCATCCGCCAGCGTGCGTCGGAACGCGCGCAGACGCCGCGGGGACGACGCGAGGGCTGCGAATGCCGCCTCCTCCGCCGCGTGCCTCGCCACGACCAGGGCGGCGTGGTCCGCGGCCGGCCCGCTCGCTGACTCCGCTCGCGGCCTGGGCTCGAACCACCAATCCAGTGACGCCACGGCGTGTCGGCCCGGATCCTTCGGTGCCTCGAAGCCGGTCAGCAATGGCAGGTGGCTGCCGCCGAGTGAAGGGCTGAGGTGGCGCCGATAGAACTGCGCGAGGTTGACCTCCATCTTGTAGGCCGCGCCGGCAAGGGCCGTGACCGAGGTGAAGTACTCGCCGGCGTGGTCGGCCAGGTCATCGATCAGGGCGGGCAGCGCTGTTACCGGCAGCGTCTCGATGCGCTCTTCGGCCATCTTCACCGCCGCGCGATAACGAGGCTGCAGGTCAGATCGCCACTCTCGCTCGATGATCGGGAAGCTGTAGCGAACCGTGGAGGGGTTGATCCCAGCAACCGTGCGTGGGGATCGGATGAGGTGCCACAGCATGTTTGGCAGGTTGCGGGCGAAGGCCGCGGGCGTGGCCCAGTTGAGCGTGTAGAAGTACCAGCCGTTGACCACCACGTGGTACGGCCGCGGAATGCGTTGACCGAGGAGCCTCAGGTAGTCGGCGTGCATCCGCTCTTCCATGGCGCTCAGCAGCCACGACTCGAAGAGCGGCGTCACCGGCTCCGAGATCCACTCGCCAAGTCGGAGCTGGCGGGTGTAGGCGCCGGGCGCGGGTGATTCCCACGAGACGTCAGGCGGAAGGGCAGTCATGGGCCTGGCCTGCAGGATCCAGAGCGTGCCGTCGGCGTCGATCGCCCACTCGACGTCCTGCGGCGTCCCGCGGGCATCGGCGATGCGTCGCGCCTCGCGCGCCACATCCATCGCCTGACGCTGATCGATGGCGTTCTCCACCTGGCGGCGGGCCGTCGCGCCTTGCGCGTCGACGATCCACTCGTCGCCGAGTGCTTCGCCGGATACCAGGCGGTCACCGGTGCCACGCACGGCGGTGAGGATCGCAGTCCGTCGGTTGCCAGTGATCGGATCGGCGCTGAGCGCGACGCCGGCTGCGGCTGGCGCGACCATCTGCTGGATGATCACCGCCATGCGGCTGCCGCCATCGGTCGAGGGGTCGTAGCCGGCGACCCGCGCGTTCCGTGCGCTGGCGAGGCTGTGGCGCGCCGCCTGCGACAGCTCGCCGGGCGCCACGTTCAGCAGCGATTCGTACATGCCGGCAAACGAGCGCTCGGCGCCGTCCTCGGCGATCCCGCTTGAACGCACCGCGAAGGGGCCAGCACCCAGGTCGTCCGTCATGGAGCGCAGCAGCGCATCGCGCTCGTCGGGCGCCAGGTCAGCGCCGGCGACGGTCAGCACCACCCCGTCGGGCACGCGAAAGCCTGCCGCCAGCAGCTCTCCCAGGCTGGCGGCCTTTCCCCCGACTTCGGCGGCATCCGTCATTCGCAGGTCTCGCAGGCTCCGTATAGGCGCAGCCGGGCTCATCCCTCTCTCCTCCTGCTGGCGGCGATGGCCGCCCGAATTGTCCAGTCGATGTCATCGGCGGCTTGATCGACCGATCGACCAAGGTGGTCACGCAACATGCGCAGTGAGGACGACGCAGTGAGGACCGCGAGCAGCCTCGTGATTCTGTCGCGATCGCCTCTGGCGAGCTGCGGCGCGATCGAGTCGGCCAGGCGACTGAGCCGTGCCACGCGACCGGGCATCGTGGCCTGGCGGACCTCCGAAGAAGCCGGGCTGGCCATGGCGGCGCGCGCCAGATCGTCGAGTGCATCGACCCGGTCGAACACAGCCCGGATCCCGTCGCGCAGCTCATCCAGGTTGCGTGGGTCGGGCATCCGGTCGAGGCCGGCCCGACGGGCAACGTGCGGGTAGACCGCCGACAGAAGGTCGGCCTTGGTCGCGAAATGGCGGTAGACCGTTGGAACGGAGACGCCCGCCTCTTTCGCCACGCCCGGCACAGACAGGCTGGTGATGCCGCGCGACATCACCCTGACGGCGGCATCCAGGATCCGCTCCCTGGTCTGGTTCAGCTGGTCCGCGCGCAGGTCACTGTGATAATCACGGCGCTCTGGCTTGGCGATACGAGCCATATTGTGAATATACGACTCATGTCAAGGGGCCGCCGCATCTGCATCGATCACCGGCCTGGCGTTGCCTGGGGTCACTCCAGGCCCTAGCCTGCGCATCAACTACGGGTTGGGGAAAGGGAGCATGGCCAGGGTCACGTGGAAGTTCGAGGAGACGATCGCACGACCGCCGGACGCCGTCTGGGGATTCGCCGCCGATGTCGGTCGGCACCAGCAATGGATGGGGGTCACCGGCGCGCGCCTTGTGAGCGGCGAATCAACCCAGGTCGGCTCGCGGGCGGTTGAGGGCTTCAAGTTCGGTCCGCGCCAGTTCGAAGCCGAGACCGAGGTCATCGCGGCTGATCCAGGCAAACGCATCGCCTGGCGCGTGATCGGCGGCGCACCGTTCAGGGGCGAATACACGCTTGATCTCGAGGCCACCGGAAGCGGCCAGACCAGGACGACCTGGTCGGGCTGGATGCAGCCGATCGGCTTCTGGCGCCTGCTCACCCCGATCCTGGCCATGGAGGCCAAGGAGGGCGAGCGCCGCGAGCTCGATCGGCTGAAGGAAGCAGTCGAGGCTCAGGCGACCGCCACGGCGACTGGCTGACAGCAGCTCCTGGGCACGACGCCGGCCGAGGAGCTCCCCGGCTTGCTCCCCTATTTGCCGATGCGAACGGCTCGAGCCCGCTCCAGCACCCGTTTCCCTGATCGCGTAGCTTTGGACCGTGAGCCGAGATATCGAGGATTTCAACCGACGGCTGCTGCGCGCCCGCGACGCGATGGACCGCGCCTACGCTGAGCCGCTCGACGTCCGCGCAGTGGCCGCCGTCGCTCACGTATCGCCGGCGCATTTCAGCCGCAGCTTCCGTGGCGTCTTCGGTGAGACGCCGCACCGCTACCTGCAGCGGCGGCGCGTCGAGCGCTCAATGTTCCTGTTGCGCGAGACCGACCGCAGCGTGACGGACGTCTGCTTCGACGTCGGATTCACGAGCCTCGGCACTTTCAGCCGGACGTTCCGGGCGATCGTCGGGGAGACGCCCTCCGCATACCGCGCCGGGCACGGACCGATCGTGGCACCCCACTGCGTCCAGCTCGCGGCGATGAGGCCGCGAGAGGCGGCACGAGGGATGGCTGAATCGAGCAGTTTTGGAGAAGCGGCTGTCGCGATCGCGCCCTAGGGTGAGAGTCGCCCGAACAACGGTCACAGGAGAACGAATGATGATCACCAAGCTGAACGTCGCCTCGATCTACGTCCTCGACAAGGACGAGGCGCTCGACTTCTACGTCAACAAGCTCGGGCTCGAGAAGGGCAACGACGTCCGCCAGGGCGACTATCGCTGGCTGACGATCCGCGTTCCCGGCGAGCAGGGCACCGAGGTCTCGCTGGAGCAGCCCGGCTCTCCGCTTCATGACGAAGCCACCGCGGCGCAGCTCCGCGAGCTCATCACGAAGGGCGCGCTGGGCGGCCTCGTGTTCATCACCGATGATGCACGGGGCCTGTATGAGACGCTCAGGGAGCGGGGTGTCACCGACTTCACGCAGGAGCCCACCGAGCACTTCTACGGGACCGATATGGGCGTCCGCGATCCGTTCGGCAACCCGATTCGGATCCTCCAGCAGGGAAAGGCCGCCCAGAAGGCGACTGCCTGACCCGCACACACGAAGAGGAGCACGTCGAGATGCCAAGCAAGCAGGCAAGCAAGAGCAAGCAGACGACTCGCGACAACGTCTTCAGCGAGGCCGAGCGGGCCGCGGTGGCGGCGACCGCCCGCGAGCGCAAGGTGGCCTCCGGCCGCAGCCCGGCCGAGGAGCGAGCCGAGGGCCTGCAGGACCTCCGCGACAGCATCGCCAGGATGCCTGCTGACGACCGCGCGATGGCCGAGCGCGTCCACGAGGTCGTCACGGACGCGGCGCCGGCACTCGTTCCGAAGACGTACTACGGCATGCCCGCGTACGCCACGGAAGGCAAGAACGGCAAGGTGATCTGCTGGTTCAAGCCAAAGTCGAAGTTCCGCGTCCGCTACTCGACGTTCGGGTTCCAGCCCGATGCGCGCCTCGACGACGGCGACATGTGGCCAACCGAATTCGCCGTCATCAAGCTGACGCCGGCGGTCGAGACCCGGATCGCCGAGCTCGCGAAAAAAGGCGCGGGCTGACGCCTGGCCGGCAACGACGGGGCACCTGACGCCTGGGGCGCGATCCAGGTCCGGGGCGCCCGCGAGAACAACCTCCGCGACATCAGCCTCGACATTCCGAAGCGCCGGTTGACCGTGTTCACCGGCGTTTCGGGCTCGGGCAAGAGCTCGCTCGTCTTCGGCACGATCGCGGCGGAATCACAGAGGCTCATCAACGAGACGTACAGCGCCTTCGTCCAGGGCTTCATGCCGACGCTGGCCCGGCCGGACGTCGACTCGCTGGAGGGCCTGACGACGGCGATCATCCTCGACCAGGAGCGCATGGGCGCGAACGTCCGCTCGACGGTCGGCACGGTCACCGACGCGAATGCGCTGCTGCGCGTCGTCTTCAGCCGCGTCGCCCAGCCCCACATCGGTGGTCCCCAGGCGTACTCGTTCAACGTCCCCTCGGTCAGCGGCGCCGGTGCGATCTCCGTCGAGCGAGGCGACGGCAAGACGTTGAGCGCCAGCTTCAGCATCGCCGGCGGGATGTGCCCGCGCTGCGAGGGGATGGGCACGGCCAAGGACATCGACGTGACCCGGCTCTACGACGGGAGCAAGTCGCTGGCCGAGGGCGCGATCACGATTCCCGGCTACGCGGCCGAGGGCTGGTACACGCGCATGTTCGGCGAGACCGGCTTCTTCGACGTGAGCAAGCCGATCCGCGATTTCAACGAGCGAGAGCTCAATGACCTGCTCTACCGGGAGCCCACAAAGGTCAAGGTCAACGGCATCAACCTGACCTATGAGGGCCTCGTTCCGAAGATGCAGAAGTCGTTCCTGTCGAAGGATGTCGATGCGCTGCAGCCGCACGTGCGGGCCTTCGTGGAAGGGGTCGTCACCTTCAGCCCATGCCCCGAGTGTGGCGGCACGCGGCTCAACGAGGCCGCCCGGTCGTCGAAGATCGGCGGGGTCAGCATCGCGGACGCCTGCGCGATGCAGATCAGCGACCTCGCAGGCTGGGTTCACGGGCTCGATGAGCCGAAGGTGGGGCCCCTTCTCGGCGCGCTCGGCGACAGCCTTGATGCCTTCGTCGAGATGGGACTCGGCTACCTCAGCCTCGATCGGGCGTCCGGAACGCTCTCCGGCGGCGAGGCACAGCGGACACGCATGGTCCGCCACGTCGGGTCGCCGTTGACGGACGTCACGTACGTGTTCGACGAGCCGACCATCGGCCTCCACGCCCACGACGTCGAGCGGATGAATACCCTCCTCCGCCGTCTCCGCGACAAGGGCAACACGGTGCTCGTCGTGGAGCACGATCCCGAGGTCATCCGCATCGCCGATCACGTCGTCGACATGGGTCCCGGCGCCGGGCCGCACGGCGGCGCGGTCGTGTACGAGGGGGCCGTCGACGGCCTCATCGCGACCGCGACGGCAACAGGCCGCCACCTGGACCTGCGCCAGGAGCTCAATCCCGCACCGCGCGAACCGCGCGGATCCATCCCGATCCGCGATGCACGCCTCCACAACCTGCAGGACGTCTCGGTCGACGTGCCGCTCGGCGTGCTCGTCGCCGTGACGGGCGTGGCCGGATCCGGCAAGAGCTCGCTCATCCACGGTTGCCTTCCCCGGACCGATCCATCGGTGACCGTCATCGACCAGTCGGCGATCCGGGGCTCCCGGCGCTCGAGCCCGGCCACGTACACCGGCATGCTCGACCCGATCCGGACGGCCTTCGCGAAGGCGAATGGGGTCAAGCCCGCGCTCTTCAGCGCGAACTCGGCGGGTGCGTGCCCGGCATGCAACGGCCTCGGCAAGATCTACACGAGCCTCGGATTCATGGCAGACGTCGTCAGCGTGTGCGAGGTCTGCGAGGGCCGCCGCTTCACCGACGAGGTCCTCGACTACCGGCTCCGCGACCGCAACATCGTCGAGGTCCTGGCGATGTCGGTTGAGGAGGCACGCGATTTCTTCACTGAGAAGCAGGTCAAGGTCATGCTCGATCGGCTGGCCGATGTCGGACTCGGCTACATCTCCCTCGGCCAGGAGCTGGACACGCTCTCGGGCGGGGAGCGCCAGCGGTTGAAGCTCGCGATCGAGATGTCCACCGACACCGAGGTCTACGTCCTCGACGAGCCGACGACAGGCCTGCACATGCAGGACGTCGACAACCTCATCGGCCTGCTCGAACGGCTCGTCGAGTCGGACCGAACGGTGATCGTCATCGAGCACAACCTGGACGTCATCGCCCGAGCCGACTGGGTGATCGACCTCGGCCCGGGGGCCGGCCACGACGGCGGGACGGTGATCTTCGAGGGCCCGCCGGCCAAGCTGATCGAAGCCGAAGGATCGTTGACAGGGCAGCATCTCCGAAAGCGGCTGGAGCCCATCGCCGCGGGGGCCTAGCCTTCATTGCGGCCGAGGATCCCCTCCCGGCAGGGGGCAGCGAGCCCGAACATCCGGACTCTACACTCGGGACATGACACTTCTGCGGATGGACAACGTCCTCATCGTTGTCGACGACCTCGCCGCTGCGATCACCTTCTTCAAGGAGATTGGCCTTGAGCTCCAGGGCGAGACGACCGTCGAGGGCGAGTGGGTGGACCGCATCATCGGGCTCGAGGGCTCCCGAAGCGACATCGCAATCATGCGGACGCCAGACGGCCACGGCGGGATCGAGCTGGACAAGTTCCACACGCCAACGGCGGTCCAGGGTGTCCCGGAGGACGCACCGGTTAACACGCTGGGTATCCGTCGCATCATGTTCGCCGTCACGGATCTCGACAAGGTCCTCGCCCGCCTGCGAAACCACGGCGCCGAGCTGGTTGGCGAGGTGGCGCAGTACGAGGACAGCTATCGACTCTGTTACGTCCGCGGCCCTGAGGGCATCATCGTCGCCCTGGCGCAACCACTCGGCTGACTCTCTCGGCGAGCTCGACGAACCGCACACCGAATGTGGCAGGCGAGATGTTGCGATTGACGTGAAAGAGGTTGTCGTTACGACGCTGGAGTTGGCTCCGGCGGCAGGATTCGAACCTGCGACCAAGCGGTTAACAGCCGCCCGCTCTACCACTGAGCTACGCCGGAACGCGCGTCGATCCATCGGCTCAGGACCGATGGGACGGCCCGGATGATAGCCCTGCCCCGCTCATCGGGTCAAAGATGACGAGCGC
>CBFGSY010000002.1:0-41091 GCA_965651545.1 uncultured bacterium
GACCGGGGTGAGCATCGGCATCGGCCTGGCAGTGGCTCGCGACCTGCGCCGGCACGGACATACGGCTAGCAGGCACCGGAACGCGGTGGTCGTGGGTGACGCGGCGCTGCAGACCGGCCTTACGCTGGAAGCGCTCAACCACCTGGGCCACGCTCGGCATCGGCTCCTGATCGTGCTCAACGACAACGAGATGAGCATCAGCCCGTCGGTCGGTGGTCTCTCGACCCGCCTCAACAAGCTGCGGTTGACGCGCGCCTACCAGGAGACGAAGTCGGCGACCGTCCGCACCCTGCCACGGGTGCCGCTGCTGGGACGTCCCCTCTATTCCCTGCTGGCCTGGGCCAAGGAGGGGTTCAAGCGCTCATGGGCTTCGGTCGGCTTCTTCGAGGACATGGGGATCACCTACATCGGCGTCCTGGACGGCCACGACACGCTTGACCTGGAGCACACCTTCGAGCGCGCCTTCCGCCTGCGTACGCCGGTGCTGGTCCACGTCAAGACGGTCAAGGGCCGCGGTTACGCGCCCGCCGAGGAGGACAGCGTCTCCTTCCACGGCGCCAGCCTGCCGCCCGTCGACCTCACCCTGATCGACCCGACCGAGGAGCCGATCCCCGCTGAGTCCGCGCCGCAGCGAAAGCCAAAGACCTACACCCAGACCTTCGTCGAGGAGCTCGTTCGCCTGGCCGGGACCGATGAACGAATCTGCGCCATCACGGCCGGCATGCCCACCGGCACCGGGCTGGCCCGCTTTGCCGAGCGCTATCCGCAGCGCTTCTACGACGTGGGCATCGCCGAGCAGCACTCGGTCACCATGGCGACCGGCATGGCGCTGGCCGGCCTGCGCCCGGTGGTGGCCATCTACTCCACATTCAGCCAGCGCGCCTACGACCAGCTGGTCCACGATGTCTGCCAGAACGGCGCGCCGGTCGTGCTGGCCATCGACCGGGCGGGGCTGGTTGGTGAGGACGGAACCAGCCACCAGGGCATGTTCACGCTGTCCGCGCAGCGCGCGCTGCCGAACCTGGTCATCGGCTCGCCCAAGGACGAGCAGGAGCTGCGCGACATGGTCGCAACCGCGATCGCCCACGATGGGCCGATCGCCCTCCACTACCCACGAGATGCCGGCGAGGACCTGCCCGATCGCGCCGGCCGTACGCTCGAGATAGGCCGCGCCGAGCTCGTGCGCTTCGGCAATGACCTGCTTCTCGTCGGCTTCGGGCCGATCGTGCAGCGCCTGGTCAGGGCGGCGGACGTGCTCGAGCGCGATCACGGCCTGACGGCCACCATCATCAACGCGCGCTGGGCGAAGCCCCTGGATGAGGCGTGCCTCGCCGAGCACGCGTCCGGCAAGCGGCTGGTCGTCACCGCCGAGGAGTCGGCTGCCATGGGGGGCTTCGGCGATGGCGTGCTCGACGCGCTGAACAGGGCCGGAATTCACGTCCCGGTCGTGAAGATCGCGCTGTCCGAGGGCTTCGTGCACCACGGTGCAGTCGACGACCTGCGACATCAGCAGAGGCTCGACGTGGAGGGCATCACGGCCCAGATCCGCGAGGCCCTCTCCTTGCCGGTGGAGCCGACCGTTGCGCCGGCGCGGGGCGTCGGGGCGGCCTAGGCGCACCGATGCGCAGCCTCATGGGTCTCGCGGCCTCCGCGCTGGCCGGCCTGTTTGGCGGCGTGGTTCTTGGGCTTATCAGCGCATTTGCCCCGCAAAGCTGGTTCGAGCGGCTGCCTAGGATCGCGCGCCAGGCCGGCTGACGTCAGGCCGACCCGTGCTGCACAGCGGCACGGACGCGCGGCGCCGTAGCATTCGCAGCCATGCCGCGCATTCGCCTCGATCAGCTGCTGGTCGATCGCGGCGTGGCCCCCAGCCGAGCGGCCGCGCAGGCGCTGCTGATCGCCGGCGAGGTGGAGGTCCAGGGTCGTGGGCGGAGCATGAAGCCCGGCAACCTGGTGGCCCCCGACACGGAGCTGGTCGTGCGCCAGCGCCCCCGATGGGCGAGCAGGGCGGGCGACAAGCTGGCGGCGGCGCTCGACGCGTTCGGTATCGACGTGAGCGGCCTGACGGCGCTCGACGCAGGCGCATCCACCGGCGGCTTCACGGACGTGCTGCTGGCGCGGGAGGCGGCGCGGGTCTACGCCGTGGACGTCGGCAGCGGCCAACTGATAGACCGGCTCCGGAACGATTCTCGCGTGGTCCCAATGGAGAAGACCAACCTGCGGACCCTCGCCGAGCTTCCGGAACGCCCGCTGCTGGCGACGCTCGACCTGTCGTTCATCTCACTGCGTTTGGTGCTCCCTGCCGTGCGTCGCCTCATAGACGATAACGGCGCGGTCATCGCGCTCGTGAAGCCGCAGTTCGAGGCGGGCAAGGGGGCGGTGCCGCGCGGCGGCGTCATACGCGATCCATCGGTCCATGCGGACGTCCTCCGCCAGTTCGTAAGGGACGCGGACGATGCTGGATTCGGCGTCATCGGTCTGATCCGGTCACCGGTGACCGGAACGGATGGCAACCTCGAGTTCCTGGCGCACCTGGCGGAGCCGCCGGGCATGGCGCCGGAGGCGCTGGCGGAGCGGGTCGAGGTGGTGGTGGCGCCATCGGTCTAGGGCCGCGCGTATTACGATGCGTGACGGCATGAGGAAGCGGAGCGCCCAGCCGCCAGGGGAGCAGCTCAGCGTCGGGTTCGAGGGGCTCGAGGTCGTTGCCCCGCCCGTCCACGACCCGGCGACCGACACGATGCGACAGATCGTCTCGCTGCGCATGCCGGATGCGCTGCTGGCGCGGGTCGAGACCGCGGCACGCGCACGTGGGGTGTCGCCGTCCAGCCTCATGCGGGCGCTGATCGCGGCGGGACTCGACCGCTCATACGCCGCTGTGCAGGACGACCTGGCGGGTGAGATTGCCGCGCTGCGCCGGCAGGTGGCCGAGATCGCGGCACGCATGGGATCGGATCCGAAGCGGGCGTCGGACGAGTAGATGCGGGTCGGCTTCGCCTACAACCCCACCGACCCGGAGGCGAGCCCCGTGCTGGAGCGCGCGCGAGCGTGGTGCCAGGCCAACGGAGTCGACGCCTGGGATGCCGCAGCCGAGGACCGGCGGACGATTGCCGCCATGTGCCCGGACAGCGACCTGGTGTGCGTGCTTGGCGGGGATGGCACCTTCCTGCGGGCGGTGGGCGCGATCGGCGACCACGGCGTGCCGGCGCTGGGCGTCAACCTCGGTCGGGTCGGCTTCCTGGCCAAGATCGAGACCGCTGACCTGGAGCGCGCGCTGGACCAGGTGGCAGCCGGCGACTACGTCCTGGACGAGCGGTTCCGCATCCAGGCCACGCTGGTGCGCGCCGATGGGACGAGCGAGAGCCACTCGTGCCTGAACGAGGTGGTGGTGGCGCGTGGGGAGCGCGTGCGCATGATCCAGGTAGAGGTCGAGGTCAGCGGCAGCCACCTGGCGACCTACATGGCCGATGCGGTGGTGGTGGCCACCCCGACCGGCTCGACCGCCTACTCGTTCAGCGCCGGAGGCTCCATCCTGGACCCGCGCCTTCGCAACGTCGTCATCACCCCCGTGGCCGCCTACCTGAGCTCGCTGCACAGCGTGGTGGCCGGTGAGGAGCACGTCGTCACCATGTCGCTGCGCAGCGCCCCCCACGGCGCGGTGGTGTCGATCGACGGGCAGTGGGACCTGCCGATCGACGCGGGTGACCGGGTGGAGGTGCGGGCGCTGGAGGTTCCGCTGCGGCTTATCGAGCCGCCGGGCACCACGCCGTTCTACGACCTGCTGCGCACCAAGGCCTCGCGGCTGCCCTACTGAGCGCTGGTGATGGCCCGATGTCGCTGACCGAGCTCACCGTCGAGAACCTGGCGGTCATCGAGCGCGTCCGGCTGCCGCTCTCGCGTGGCTTCACGGTGCTCACCGGCGAGACCGGTGCCGGGAAGTCGCTGGTGGTGGATGCGCTGGCGCTGGCGCTCGGCGCCCGCGCCGCCACCGACCAGGTCCGCTCCGGGACCGATGCCGCCCGGGTCGAGGCCGTGTTCGACGGGGTGGTGGCGACCCAGGATGATCCGCTGGCCGACGTGCTGGCAGCGGGCGATGGCCTGGCGATCGTGCGCCGCGAGGTGGGGGCCGATGGCCGCTCGCTGGTCCGCGTGAACGACCGCAGCGTGACGGTGGGTGGTCTCGCCTCGCTCGGGGAGCGGCTGGCCGAGATCCACGGGCAGCATGAGCAGCAGCGGCTGCTGGCCGCCGATCGGCAGCTGGCCCTGCTGGATCGCTTCGGCGGGCTGGGAGAGCGGGTCGCGCAGGTCGAGGCGGGGTTCCGCGCCTGGCGAGCGACCGTGGCCGAGGCGAGCGAGATGCTCACCGACGAGGCCGAGCTGGCGCGTCGCATGGAGCTGCTGCTGCACCAGGTCGACGAGATCGGCATGGCCGACGTGCGGCCCGGCGAGGACGAGGCGCTGGAGCAGCAGCTGCGCGTGGCCGCCAACGCGGAGGCAATCGCGCGGTCGGCGGACAGCGCCGTCCGAGCCTTGCGCGACGAGGCCGGCGCGCTGGAGCTGCTCACTGCCGCGCGTGCGGAGCTGGCGCAGGCCGCTGGCCACGACCAGCGCTTCGCGGAGCTGCTGGTGCGGGCGGCCTCGCTGGAGGCCGAGGCCGTGGAGCTTGCCCGCGACGCCGCCGCGCTGGGGGAGCGGGTCGATCTGGATCCGGAGAGCCGCGCTGCCGCCGAGGAGCGCCTGGAGCTGCTCTATGACCTGAAGCGCAAGTACGGGGAGTCTCTCGAGCAGGTCATCAGCTTCGGAGCCTCCGCCGCGTACGAGCTCGCGCGGCTTCAGGACCAGGAGACGACTCGCGAGCGGCTGCGAGCCGATGAGGCGCGACTGCGTGCGGAGCTGGAGGCATCGGCGGCGATCCTTCGCGAGGAGCGACTAGCAGTCGGCGCGAGGCTGGCGGATCGCGTCAACGCGAAGCTGCCGCCGCTGGGGCTGCCGGCAGACGCCTTCGGCGTCGAGCTAGGGGAGGTGGAGGTCGGTCCTGGCGGCGGCGATCGGGTGACCTTCACGTTCGCCCCGAACCCGGGGGAGCCGCCACGACCGCTCGCCCGCATTGCCTCCGGCGGGGAGGCAAGCCGGCTCTCGCTGGCGCTCAAGGTGGTCCTGGCGACGGCCGACGAGACACCGGTGCTCGTCTTCGATGAGGTGGACAGCGGCGTGGGTGGACGCCATGCAACCGCCCTTGGCGAGCGGCTGCGGGACCTGGCCGCCTACCACCAGGTGTTGTGCGTCACCCACCTCGCCCAGGTCGCGGCCTATGCCGACGCGCACGTCCACGTCGGCAAGCGCGTTGTGGACGGCCGGACGGTCGCGGAGGTCACCGTCCTCGATGCCGAGAGCCGGGCCCGCGAGCTGGCGGCCATGCTGGCCGGCGAGGATGCCGGCGAGGAGGCGCGCGCCGCTGCGGATGCCCTGCTCCGAGCGGCGGCCGGGTGACCGCCACGCCAGCCATCGCCCATGCCCCGTCGGCTCAGGCGCTGGCACGGGCGATCGAGGCTTTCCTGCTCGAGCTGCGCGTGGAGCGCGGCCTCTCACCGCTGACGGTGGCGGCCTATCGCCGCGACCTTGCCGAGTTCGCACGCGACGCTGGACGCGAATGGCGCAGCGACCCGGATCCAGTTGCAGAATTCGTCAACGGGCTCCGCCGCAATGGCCGCCGGCCGAGCACCCAGGCGCGCAAGATGGCGGCCATCCGCAACTTCTACGCCTTTGCCCTGCGCGAGGGGATCGTCAGCAGGGATGTCGGGGCGTTGCTGGACAGTCCGCGACCGGGCAGCTACCTGCCGGATGTCCTGGATGCCGATGAAGTGGCCAGCATCCTGGACGCCCCGCCCGTCGATGAGCCGCGCGGGATCCGCGATGCGGCGCTCCTGGAGCTCCTCTACGCCTGCGGGCTGCGAGTAAGCGAGCTGACCGGCCTGGATACCGATCGGCTGGACCTTGCCAACCTGCAGGTGCGAGTCATCGGCAAGGGGAATCGGGAGCGGCGGGTGCCGATGGGCGAGGTGGCGCGCGAGCGCCTGCAGCGGTCCCGGGTCGGCCGGCGGGGTGCGGGGCGGGCCGGAACGCCGCCGCGGGGGGTGTGCGTCCGCGCGCGCGGCCGCGGGCGCCCGCGCGAATCGGTTTGGCGGCTGGTACGGCGCTGGACGAGGCAGGCAGGTGTGATCAGGCACGTCTCCCCGCATACGTTTCGGCACAGCTTCGCGACCCATTTGCTGGAGGGCGGCGCCGATCTGCGGGTGGTCCAGACGCTGCTGGGCCATGCTAGCATCAGCACCACCCAGCTCTACACGCACCTCACCGGAGAGCGCCTGCGCGAGGTCTATGCGCGGGCGCACCCGAGGGCGTGATCGCATGGAGCCCGAGCAGGAGCGCAGTCAATGAGCTACGCGCGCAATCTCCTCAGTCGGGGCGAGGAGGTCGTCTTCGAGAGCCGCCAGCACTGGTTCGCGGTGCTGGCCGAGACGTGGGCCTTCGTCATCGCGGCCGTCATCGCCCTGGCGGTCCTGATCTGGGCCACTTCCGGCGCGCCCGACAACATCCGCGGCCTTCTGCAGATCGTAGCCCTGCTGGTGCTGTTGGCGGCGCTGGCCTACATCGGCATCAAGGTCTGGGCATGGCGCAACCAGGAATACCTGATCACGACGCGCCGCGTCATCAAGGCTGAGGGCATCTTCAACAAGCAGATGGGTGACTCGAGCCTGGAGAAGGTGAACGACGCCCGGCTGACGCAGAGCTGGGTCGGGCGCATCTTCGACTACGGGACGCTCGATATCCTGACCGCTTCCGAAGCTGCCGAGACTGGCCTCCTGAACGATTTCCCGATGCTGGCCGAGCCGGTGCAGTTCAAGGTCGCCATGCTCAACCAGAAGGAGCGCCTGGAGTTCCCTGACCTCGCTCCTCCGCGCGTGCAGCGTCCCGCCGCCGCTCCCGCCATGCAGCGGGCCGAGCCGATGCCGCCGCGTGCCGGGTCCGACCGCGTTTCGGAGGTCCATCCGGCGCCCGCTGAGGCCGAGCAGGCAAAGCCGGCTCCCGCTCCTGCCACGCCTGAAACGGCGCCCGCCAGCCAGCTGGCGGCCACCCTCGAGAGCCTGGCCGGCCTGCGTGACAAGGGTCTCATCACGGCGGAGGAGTACGAGGCCAAGAAGCGCGAGCTGCTGGAGCGGATGTAGGTGGAGCCCGTCCGCCGGGGCGCGCTGCCCGACGGGCTCTACGGCACGGAGCTTGAGCGCCGCATCGTTGAGGCGGCGGCCGTCGTCCGCGAGCGGCTGGCGTCCGTTCCTGGAGCTGCTCAACCGCAGCTGGCCTTCGTGCTCGGGTCCGGGCTGGGAGGTGTCGTTGATCTGCTCGACCCGGAGCCGCGCCTGACGATCCCGTATCGCGACCTCCCACACGTCCCCGGCTCGGAGGTTGAGGGCCACGCCGGCGAGCTGGTCGTCGGGCGCGCAGGGGGGGCCACGGTGCTGGCGCTTGCCGGGCGCGCCCATCCCTACGAGGGCTGGACCCACCGCCAGGCGACGTTGCTGCTGCGATCGGTCCTCTCGCTGGGCGTGCAGACGGTGGTGCTCACCAACGCCGCCGGAGGCGTCAACCCGGACTTCGACCCGGGCGACGTGATGCTGATCGCCGACACCATCAACCTGTCCGGAGAGAACCCGCTGCTGGGGCCCAATCTGGATCGCTTCGGGCCGCGCTTCGTGGCGATGGCCGACGCCTGGGATGCGGAGCTCCGGAACAAGGCCAGGGCGGCGGGCGAGCGCGCCGGTGTCAGCCTGCGTGAGGGGGTGTACCTCATGCTCTCCGGGCCGGCCTACGAGACGCGGGCCGAGCTGCGCATGCTTCGTACCCTGGGCGCCGATGCTGTCGGCATGTCGACCGTCCACGAGCTGCTGGTGGCTCGCCACCACGGCGCGCGCGTGCTGGGCTTCAGCCTGATCACCAACAAGGCGACGCCTGACATGGAGGGCGAGGTCACCCACGAGGAGGTGCTGGCCGCGGGGCCGATCGGCGCCGCCCGCGTGGTCAGCGTCCTGCGCGAGCTGTTGCCGGAGCTCGGGTAGATGGCCTTCCAGGATTACTCGGCGCCGCAGATCGCTGCCATCGCGATCGCCCTCATCGTGGGCATCACCTTCCACGAGTTCATGCACGCCTTCGTTGCCGACCAGCTGGGGGATCACCGGCCGCGGGCGCTGGGTCGCGTGACCCTGAATCCGCTTGCGCACCTCGACCCGATCGGCTCGCTCGTCTTCGTCCTCCTCGGCTTCGGTTGGGGGAAGCCGGTGCCGGTGAATGCCTATGCGCTGCGCCCGGGGCGCATCGGCATGACCTACGTCTCGGTTGCCGGGCCGCTGGCAAACATGTTCGTCGCGTCCCTGTTCGGCATCGTGTTTCGCATCGCCGAGCTGGCGGGACTGCTCGGGCCGGGCGAATTCGCGACCAACGTCCTGTACGCGATCGTCGTGCTGAACGTCGCGCTTGGCCTCTTCAACCTCCTTCCGATCCCGCCGCTGGACGGCTACAACCTGGTGCTCCCGTTCCTTCCGCCGCAGACCGCGTACACGGTCCAGCGCTATGCGCCGTACGGCGTGATTATCCTGCTGGTACTGGTCTTCCTGCCCGGAGCCAGCCCGCTCGGCTGGCTATTCGAGCTGGCGGTCGCGATTGCCCGCATGCTGACCGGTGTATAGGGTCGAGCAGTTCCTGGGGCATCTCCGCGCGCGGGTGACCGACGACGAAGAGGCCCTCGCCCATCGTCTGCTGCCGGCCGGCGCTCGCCCCCTCTTCGACGCCATGCCCGTTGCCGACCGTCGCCACGCCCTGGACGTGGTGGGCCGGCTCCAGCTGGCCGGCCACGACGACCCGGACCTGCTGGCGGCGGCCCTGCTGCACGATGCGGCCAAGGGTCATCGCATGCGGCTGTGGCACCGGGTGAGCGGTGTGCTGCTCGGGGCCCTGGCGCCGCGCATGCTGGAGCGGCTGGCGTCCCCGCAGCCTCGGTCGTGGCGTTACCCGTTCCACCTGTACCTGCATCACGCACACCTATCCGCCGATGCCGCCGGGGATGCGGGCTGCTCGCCGCGCACCGTCGGCTTCATCCGGGGTGTGGCCCCCGAGGCCGACGCGTCGCTGGCGGCCGCCCTGCGCACCGCGGACGAGGCATCCTGAGCGCCATGCAGCTCGAGCCCATTCCCATCGAGTCGGACGCGACCGCCTTCCAGCTGGAGCTGGAGGTGTTCTCCGGCCCGCTCGACCTGTTGCTGCAGCTGATCGAGTCGCGCCAGCTGGATGTCCTCACGGTGCCACTGGCGGAGATGGCGGACGCCTATGTCGAGCACCTGACCGGCCACGCGGTCGCGCCCGCCGAGCTGGCGGACTTCGTATCCGTCGCCTCGCAGCTGATCCTGCTGAAGTCGCGCCGGCTGCTGCCGACGGAGCCGATGCTCACCGGGCTGCCGGCCGAGGCGGAAGCCGATGAGGAGGAGCTTCGGCGACGGCTGGTTGAGTATCGGGCCCTGCGTGATGCCGCTCGCGAGCTGGGGGAGTGGGACCTGGCACACCCCACCTTTCGGCGTGAGCCCCGCGAGGAGGATCTGCCGGAGGCGCCATCCGACGCCCTGCCGCCGGCGCTCCTGGCCAACGCGCTGCAGCGCCTGGCCGCGATCCCGGAGCCGGAACCTGCGCCGCCGGAGGTCGTGCCGCGCGAGGTCACCATCGCCATGCAGATTGCCGCCCTGCGCGAGGCAATGGGCAGCGCCGGGCGGGTCGTGCTGCAACGCATGCTGGCGGTGTGCCGGAGCCGGACCGAGATGACTGTCACGGTGCTCGCCATGCTCGAGCTGGTACGTCGGCGCCAGGCGACGGTGGAGCAGACGGAGCTGTTCGGCCCGATCGTGCTGCGGGCGGCGCAGCCCGAGGTGGCGTCGTGACCGCGCCGGCCGAACCCGTCGAGCTGCAGGCCTTCCTCGAGGCGCTGCTGTTCATCGCGGAGCGGCCGCTGACGACTGCAGAGCTTGCCGAGCTGGCCGGCGTGCCTCGCGTGCAGGCCGAGGGTGCGCTGGCCGCCCTGAGCGAAGAGCAGACCGAGGGCGGTCGCGGCCTGCGCCTGCAGCGCATGGACGAGGAGTGGCAGCTGGTGACCGCCCCCGAGCTCGGCGCGCGGCTGGCGGAGTACGCGGCGCGCCAGGAGGGCCGCCTCTCGACGGCCGCGCTGGAGGCACTGGCCGTCATTGCGTACCGGCAGCCGTGCACGCGGGCCGAGGTCGACCGGGTGCGAGGGGTCGACTCGGATTACGTCATCCGCTCGCTCCTGCACCGCCGCCTGATCGCCGAGGTCGGGCGCCGCGACACGCCGGGGCGGCCGATCCTGCTCGGGACAACGTTCACCTTTCTGGAGCGATTCGGCCTCACCTCGCTCGAGGACCTGCCACCGCTCAGCAGCGACGCGGCCGCATTGGCCGCACTGAGCGCGGTCGAGCCCGCGGCCGATGTGCCTGCGCCGGCCGATGCCGGCTGAGCGGCTGCAGAAGATCCTGGCACGCTCCGGCGTCGCCTCCCGCCGGGGCGCCGAAGCGCTGATCGAGGAGGGCCGGGTCACCGTCAACGGCCGGGTTGCCCGCATCGGCCAATCGGCAGATGCGGAGGCCGATGCCATCTCCCTGGACGGCCGTCCGATTGGCTTGGCGGAGACCCCCCTCCATTTCGCGGTCCACAAGCCCCGCGGCCTGGTGTCGTCGTCGCAGGACGAACGTGGCCGGCGCACCGTGGTCCACCTGCTCGACCAGGTTGCGGAGGCGAAGAGGTCGCGGCTATGGCCCGCCGGCCGCCTCGATGTCGAGTCGGAGGGCCTCATGGTGCTCACCAACGACGGCGACTGGGCGAACAGGCTGCTGCATCCCCGCTACGGGATGGAGCGCGAATACGCCGTGCTGGTCGAGCAGGCGCCCCACCCGGACCAGCTGGTCCAGCTGCTGGATGGCGTGCGGCTGGAGGACGGGCCGGCTCGCCTGCTCATGGCGCGACCCGAGGCGCCACCCAGGGAAGTGCCCCGCGAGGACGCCGAGACCGGAACGTGGCTGAGGGTCCGGGTCGGCGAGGGGCGCAAGCGCGAGGTGCGCCGGCTCTTCAGCGCCGTCGGCCTGCGGGTGAGGCGCCTGGTTCGCGTGCGCCTCGGCCCGCTCTCGATCAAGGGCCTGGGCAGCGGCCAGTGGCGGGCGCTCACCGAACGCGAGGTCGCGGCCCTTATCGGTCAGGCCCCCGGTCCGCCATCGTCGCGGCGAGCCAGCGGGCGGCAGGACGGTGGGGAGCCGACCGGGCGGCTGGCGGTGGCGGTCGATGGGCCGTCAGGTTCCGGGAAGAGCACGATCGGGCACGCGCTGGCCACGCGATTGGGCGCCACGTTCATCGACACCGGCCTCATGTATCGCGCACTCACGCTGGCCGCGGTCCAGCGCGGCGTCTCGCCGGATGACGAAGAGGCGCTCGGCATTCTGGCGCGCGAGGTGCGCATCGAGGTCCGGCGGCCGCTTCCCGAGCAGACGGATCGTCGGGAGACCGTGCTCCTGGACGGGCGGGACGTGACCATTGCCGCCCGCACGCCGCGGGTCGATCGCGCCGTCAGCGCCGTCAGCCGCCACGCGGCGGTGCGAACGGCCATGCTCGGCCTGCAGCGGGCGCTCGCTCGCCGCGACGACGTGGTGATGGTCGGTCGCGACATCGGCACAGTGGTGCTGCCGAAGGCCACGCTGAAGGTGTTCCTCACCGCTACGGCGGCTGTCCGGGCGGCGCGGCGTGCGTCCGAAATGGGGCGACCTGACCGCTTCGAGCGCTACCTGCGCGAGATCGAGAAGCGCGACGCAGCCGACTCCGGCCGCGCCGTCGCCCCGCTGCGCAAGGCGCCCGGTGCCCTGGTGATCGACACCGGCGAGCTCGGCGTGGAGGCCAGCGTGGAAGAGATCGTCGGGCACCTGCCGGCATCGGTCCAGGCCTGATGCGCACCTGGTTCTTCCACCCGGGCGCGATCATGACGAGCTGGCTCCTCTGGATCGTGGGCCCCGGCACGGTGGAGGGGCTGGAGAACGTGCCGAGCAACGGCGGCTTCCTGGTCGTGGCCAACCACTGCTCGAACCTGGATCCGCCGTTCCTGGGCTGGGCGGTTGGCCACCGGACCGGGCGGATCCTGCACTTCATGGCCAAGGAGGAGATGCGGAGCTGGCCGGTGGTCGGCTTCCTGGCCCGGAACGCTGGTGTCTTCTTCGTGCGCCGCGGCGAGGGAGATCGCGGTGCACAACGGATTGCGCTGCAGCTGCTGGAGGCCGGACGGCTGGTCGGCGTCTTCCCTGAGGGCACGCGCAGCCGCGACGGCCAGCTGCGCGAGGGGCGTGCCGGCGCCGCCCTGCTGGCGATGCGCACCGGGGTTCCGTTGCTGCCGGTGGGGATCGCAGGCACGCATCGGATCTTCCCGGGTCGGAGCCGGTGGCCGCACCGCTCCCGCGTCACGATCCGGGTTGGTGAGCCCTTCAGCCTGCCGCTGGTGGCCGATGGCCTGGACCGGGAGGCGTTGCGTCAGGGAACTGCGCGCATGATGCAGGCGATCGCCGAGCTGCTGCCGCCCGAACAGCAGGGCCGATGGGGGAATGCCCCGGCCGCGACCTGATTCGCGTTAGGGCGCCGCGCTCTGCAGTGGCTCCGCAGTCTCCTGGTCGGCCGGTCGCGGCAGGTTCGGTGTCAGCGCTGCGACAAGAACGAAACCACAGATGAGCAGCGCCATGAGCACCAGACCGATGCACCCGAAGTTCGCCCTGCGAACAGTCTCGGGAGCTCCGGCGCCGGCCCACGGCTCGCCGCTGACCGTCCATGCCGGCTGCCCGGAGAAGCCCTCGTATGAAGCCCGCACATCGGGTCGCGGCGGCGGTGCCTCGCTGCGCCAGTGGCTGGCCGAAGGGACGCCGCCATGCGCCCGATCCCACTCCGCCCGCCGCCGCGGGTCGGCGAGCAGCCGCCACGCCCAATTGAGCTCCTGCATGGCAGTCGCCGTCTGGCCGCCGACATCGGGGTGGGTCCGCTTGGCCAGCGCGCGGTAGGCGTGCCCTATCTCCTCGCGTGTGGCGCCGCGAGACACGCCCAGGATCGCGTAGGGGTCCCGCCGGCGCTCGGTCACCGCGCGCCAAGTGTAGGACGCCAATCTGAACTGCCGAGCCGATCTCGATACACTCGTGGCGATGACGACGGCAACACGACCCGACGTGCGGATCGCAGAGCGAGCCGGCTTCTGCTATGGCGTGCGCCTGGCGATCGACAAGGCCAAGCACGCGCGTGAGCAGGGTCAGGAAGTGACCACGCTGGGGCAGCTCGTGCACAACCCCGGCATCAAGACCGACCTGTCCGACCGCGGCATCCGCACGGCCGACCTGGCCGACCAGGTCGAGGGCGGCACGCTCGTCATTCGCGCCCACGGCGTTCCGGCCACCGAGATGGAGAAGCTGCGAGCGAAGGCCGCCGACGGCGGCGAGCTCGAAGTCATCGACGCCACCTGCACCTGGGTGCTGCAGTCCCAGAAGGCCGCGCGCGAGCTGGCCGAGGCGGGTTACACCGTGTGCATCATCGGGCACGAGGACCATCCGGAGGTCAAGGGCGTCCGCTCGTACGCCGGCGAGAAGCACGTCGTGGTGGACGACATGGATCGGTCCACCTGGGAGCGCGTGCCGAACACGAAGAAGCTGGGCGTCCTCTCGCAGTCGACGATCCTGCCTCACAAGCTGGAGGAGTTCGCCGCCTTCTGCCTGCGCCGATGCCACGACCTGCGCGTGGTCAACACCGTCTGCCCGGTGACTTTGACGCGCCAGGCTGACTCCGTCGTTCTGGCGGCCGATGTCGACGCCATGATCGTGGTCGGCGGGAAGAACTCGTCGAACACCAAGGAGCTGGCGGTCAAGTGCGCGGAGGTCTGCGCGGACACCATCCACGTGGCCGACGCAGAGGAGCTGGCTGCTGACTACCGCTCATGGCTGGCCGGCAAAGCGCGGATAGGGATCACCGGCGGCACCTCGACTCCTGAGGTGGACCTCGAAGAGGTCCGCGACCGCATCTACGCCCTGGTCGCCTAGCGGTCTGTCGCGGCCCGTGGCCGTCGCCGCCGCCCCGTATGACTGCCCCGTCGTAAGACTGACAGGGCGCCCCGATCCTCACGCGCGCCCCGTGACGCCCAGTCATCGGCTGTTCATGCAGGTTGAAGGCTTTAGTCGTTCTTACGACCAGAGGTCATCGGCACGCGGCTCAGAAACAGAAGGCCGTCAGCTCCGAGCTTCTGGCCGGTGCGTATAGCACGCCAGACCCGCGGCGAGCTGGCCGGCAGCGCGGCACGCAGAATCGGAGCGATGTCGGCGACAGCTGCCCGATTGCGGCGAGTACCAGGAACCGCCATGACAAGGCGTACCGGCCGATCAAGTGTCTCGGCCAGCGTCGAGCGCTTTCGTTGAGCCGCTCGCAGTTGCGCCTGGATATCAACCAGCGTGCGCTCCACCTCGATATGGAGCACTTCGTCACGTCCGATCAGCAGAAGGTCGGCCGCTCGCGGATCACCGGGAGCGACGGGAACCTCCAGGCGCCGATGCCACGAGGCGTGGGCCTCTTCGAGGAGGCTCCGGATCTCCCGTAGCTGGCCGGAGTCCCGGAGACTGACGGATCGGACTGGATAGAGCTTTAGGGACAGATCGTGACCAGTGGAGTCGGCGAGCGCGCACGCAACCGACCAGTTCACGCGACGGCGGCCTCGTTCCAGCAGGCTGACAAAGGACTGGCTCACGCCCGCGAGCTCGCCAAGCCGCGCCTGGCTCAGACCAGCGGCGAGCCGTGCGACTCGCAGCTCACGACCGAATCGTTGCAGGAGGGATCGGGCCCGATCGTTGCCCTGACGGCCGTGCCGAGTTGGTCGCGACGTCACGCCGTCCCATGATGAGACCCGGCGTTTACCAATCCGTTATCCGTCGGTTATCGCGGCCTCACTGCGCCGAGCCACGGGCGGCGGCCGGATATGACTGCCCCGTCATAGGTGCGACGAAGTGCTCAATTCTTCAAGCTCGCCCTATGACCGGCCGTCATTGGGTGGCCGAGCGATTTGAGGGTCTAGGTCACCCTTACGACAACCGAGTCATCAGCTTCTGGGCAGAGGTACCGGGAGCCTACGGGCGCGAGTCCCCGCCGAGGCTCCCACCCGCCCCCTACGGGCGCCAGGCGGGCATCATGCCCGATGTCTCCCACAGCAGCGCGCCGGTCTGCGCATCCAGTACCTGTACCAGCGGCTGCGGATAGGTCAGCTCGATCGCCAGTCGCGACCCATCGGGTGACCAGCTTGGCGCCGAACCGGGGATGCCCGACCACAGTGGCTGCCCGCTCCGATCCATCACCGTGATGAGGGAGCGACCGTCCTGATCGTGACCGGACAGGAAAGCGATGCGCGTTCCATCGGGCGACCAGACCGGCAGTGCCCCTTCCGCGATCTCCTGGCGGTTCGAACCGTCTGCATCTGCGAGCAGCATCAACCCTTCGTCCTCTATCAGCACGGCGCTGCCGTCGGGAGCCCAGTGCGCGTTGTCGGCGATGGCGAACTCACGAGGCTCGCGATCGGCGAGTTCCATCACGAACACCACCTGCGTCAGCGCGGCGGGATCGCCCGGCACGCGGCCCTCGACCCCATGCACGTAGACGATGCGCTTGCCGTCGGGCTGCCATCGCGGCGACGCACCGGTGCCGATACGCACCACTTCCCCACGGGCCAGGTCGGCGAGCCAGAGGCGGCGGTCGCCTGGGGGAGTCGCATCCCCGTACAGCAGCTGCGTCCCGTCGCTCGACCACGACGGCGTGCTGAATTCCTCGGCGTCCAGCTCGGCGATCAGGCGCGGTTGCCGACCGTTCGCGTTGATCACCAGCACGGCGGGGAATGCTCCGCTGCCGAGCGCCGACGGGCCGTAGGCAATCCGCCGTCCGTCGGGCGACCAGACCGGGCGTGCCGCGCCCATGGCCGAAATGTCTCCGTCGACCAGCCCGGTGACCTGCCTGAGCTGGCCGTCCGCCTCCACGACGAAGATCTCGCTCACCGGGCTGCCGGCCTCCGGAAACTGCACCAGGGCCAGTCCGGCGGCGACATGGTTGCCGGCCGGATCGGTCGGCACTGTCGATGGGGATGGCGCATCGCTCTGCGACGGGAGCGGGGAACCGGTGGCCGAGGGCGCCGCGCTGTCGCCTGCGGTCCCTGGCGCGCAGGCAGCGAGAACGGTCAAGAGCACGGCGGCGGTGATCAGGCCGCGGATGCGGGGTACGCGGGGCTGCACCTGTCTCCTCTTCACCCTCCGGTCACGCCGCCGACGACCTCGCCGAGCAGGCGACGCAGCCGCCGCCGCAGGACCTTGTAGGAGAGGCGTCGCCGCGCGATATCGTAGTTGCGCTCTGCGATCCGTCGCTGGCGGCCGGGGCTGGCAAGGATGGACTTCACCTCGTCGACCGCTTCATCGGTGACCTTGCCGTCCAGCTCGATGAACTCCAGGCCCAGAGGCGCGATGTCCGCCGCGTACACCGGATATCGGTTTACCACCACCGGCTTCCCATAGAAGATCGCCTCGATCAGCGCGTTCCCGTAGCCCTCGTAGAGGCTCGGGTAGGTGATCAGGTCCGCGGCGAGGTAGGCGTCGTGCAGGGTGTGGGCGGGACCGATGGGCTTCCCTTCCAGGTCAGGCTCAAACCGGTCGGCCGCATAGCGCAGCTGCACGCCGGCCTTCTCCGCCTGCAGCTCCAGCTGCACCAGGTAGTCCAGGCCCTCGTCGCCGGCCGGCGAGGTGATGAGCAGCAATGCGTGCGGATCTCGCAGCCGACCGACCAGCTCGATGGCGAGCTCAATGCCCTTGCGCGGCACCACTCGCGTCGGTTGGACCACCAGCAGGCCCTGCTCGTTCATCCCCAGCTCGGCGCGCATCTGGCGGCGCATGGCGGGGTGCGGCCTGGGGCGCGGGCGCTCGAAGTCGAAGACGTTGGGCACCACCATCGACTCCAGGCCACGCCGCGCCCGCAGCTGCTCAGCTGCCAGCGAGTTGATGCTCACGTGGCGGACGCTCGGGAGGTCCGGCGGGAACGCCTCGGCCAGGAGCTCGGGAACCACGCAGTTCGCGAAGCGCTCGCGCTCCCACCAGTAGTCGTGGTGATGGCCGATGGCCAGCATCTCGCGCCGCTCCACGATCCGCCGCAGCGCCAGGCCGAGCGGCAGGTGCATTGGGATCGCCCAGGCGTTCTCGACCACCAGCACCTCGATCCGCTGTCCCTCCATCCAGCTGTCCAGGACCGGAATGAGCAGCTCGGCCAAGCGCTCGATCTCGGCGCGGACGGCGACGGCGTCGCTGTCGCGATCGAAGGCCGCGGAGGTGACGCGCGCGGCCGGCGGCCAGGCGAAGTGCATCGGCGGGATGAGGCGGGCGCTGGCACGCAGCGCATCCACCTCGCCCGCGCACAGCCGCACCTCGTGGCCGATCCGCTCGAGGGCCGTCTCCCACTTGGTGGCCTCGAAGGTGACGCCATCCACCCCGGCGAGGCGCGTCGACACGATCCCGATCCGCATGACCGGGCCATCCTATCGGTCTGACCCGGCGCGCCGGTACACTTCGTGGCCAACCATGATTCGGTGCCCGAGCTGTGGCGAGGAAAATCCGGACCGCGCGCGCTTCTGCCTGAACTGCGCGACGCCCTTGGCTGTGGCGGAGCGTCCGGCCGAGGTTCGCAAGACGGTCACCATCGTCTTCGCCGATGTGGTCGGCTCCACCAGTCGTGGCGAGCAGACCGACCCCGAGTCGACACGCCGGATGCTGTCGCGCTACTTCGACGCGGTGCGGCGCGTCATCGAGCGGCACGGCGGGAGCGTCGAGAAGTTCATCGGCGACGCGGTGATGGCGGTGTTCGGCATCCCGACCCTCCACGAGGATGACGCGCTCCGTGCGGTCCGCGCCGCCCACGAGATGCGGTCGGCGGTCGAGCTGCTGAACCAGGAGCTGGCGAGCGCCAGCTGGCCGCCGATCGCGCTGCGCACCGGCGTCAACACCGGCGAGGTCGTGGCGGGCGAGGGGACCCAGGGCCACACCATGGTGACCGGCGACGCGGTCAACGTGGCGGCCCGCCTGGAACAGGCGGCGGGCCCCGGCGAGATCGTGCTGGGTCCGGCGACCTATCGGCTCGTGCGCCAGGCAGTCGAGGCCGAGCCGATGCCAGCGCTCGAGCTCAAGGGCAAGGCTGAACCGATGGAGGCATACAGGCTGGTCAGCGTCGGCGAGGCCGGTCCACTGCGCCGCCACGACACGCCGCTGGTGGGTCGCCGCCGTGAGCTGCGCCTTCTCAGCGAGGCGTTCGATCGGGCCAACGACGAGCGGTCCTGCCATCTCTTCACCCTCCTCGGGACGGCTGGGGTCGGGAAGTCACGCCTGGTCCACGAGTTCCTGGGCGCCATGCGCGAGCGGGCGCAGGTCCTGCGCGCGCGGTGCCTTCCCTATGGAGAGGGCATCACCTTCTGGCCGGTGATCGAGCTGGCGCAGGCAGCGGCGGGGATCGGGCTGAACGAATCGCCCGCGACCGCTGTCGAGAAGCTTCGGGCGGTGCTGGATCAGGTGCCTGACCGCGACCCGATCCTCGACCGGGTGTGCCCCACCATCGGCCTCTCCGACCAGGTGGTGCCGACCGAGGAAACGTTCTGGGGCTTCCGGAAGTTCCTCGAGGCGGTTGCCACCAGACAGCCGCTCATCGCCGTCGTCGATGACCTGCACTGGGCAGAGCCGACCATGCTCGACCTGATCGACCACATCGCCGATTGGTCGCGAGAGGCGCCGATCCTCCTGCTGGCGATCGCCCGGCCTGAGCTGCTCGACGTGCGTCCGCACTGGGGCGGCGGCAAGCTGAACGCCACGACGATCCTCCTGGAACCGCTGGGTGCCGAGGATTCCGTCCAGCTCATCGGGAACCTGGTGGAGGATGCCAGCCTCGCGGAGACGGTCCAGCGGCGGATTGGCGAGACCGCCGAGGGCAATCCGCTGTTCGTCGAGGAGCTGGTCGCGATGCTCGTCGACCAGGGCGTCCTGCGGCGCGAAGGCGAGCAGTGGCAGGCGGCCGAGGATCTGCGATCCATCACCGTTCCACCCAGCATCTCGGCCCTGGTCGCTGCCCGGCTCGACCACCTGCAGCCGCTCGAACGCGACCTCATCGGCCGCGCATCGGTGGTCGGCAAGACCTTCCAGCGCGCGGCAGTCGCCGAGCTCTCCCCTCCGGAGCGCCGCAGCGACCTTGCTTCGCGGCTCATGACCCTCGTTCGCAAGGAGCTCGTCCGGCCGGACCGATCAGCCACCAGCGGAGACGAGGCCTTCCGCTTCCGCCACCTGCTGGTGCGCGACGCCGCCTACGAATCGCTCACCAAAGAGCAGCGAGCGGACCTCCATGCCCGGTTCGCCGACTGGCTGGAGCGGATCTCAGGCGAGCGCATGATGGAATACCAGGAGGTGCTCGGCTACCACCTGGAGCAGGCATATCGGTATCGCGCGGAGCTTGGATTGACCGATGAGCTGACAGGCGCCCTCCGCGACCGAGCGGCGTCCCACCTGCGCGCCGCCGGCATGCGTGCCCGAGGTCGTCTCGATGCGCACGCTGCGCGGAGCCTCCTGGCGCGCACGGTACCGCTCGAATCGGAGCTGGCCGATAGCGTGGAGCTATTGCTGGTCGTTGCCGATTCGTCCGGGCTGATCGGTGAGTTTTCAGTCGCGACCCACGCCTATGAGCAGGCGCGCGAGTTGGCGGAGCAGCTGGGCGACGAACTCCTGCGACTGCGGGTGGAGCTCGCGCAGCTCGAGGCGGAGCAGTTCATCAATCCGAACGTCGATGAGACGATCATGCTGGATCTCGCCGATCGTCTCGACTCACTGGGTACGGAGCGTGCGGACCGTCGTGCCCAGGTGGCTGCGGAGCTCACCCGAGCGTCGTTGTTCCTCAACCAGTGCCGTTGGATGGATAACCTGGCGGCCCTGGAGCGAGCCCGTGACCTGGCAGACACAGAAGACGATCCGGGCCGTCTGAACAGGATCTCAGGGCAGATCTGGAATTCCCTTCGCTGGGGGCCGATTCCTGCGCCGGAGGCCATCTCACGCATCGAGAGCGACGAGACGGATGAGGCTCGAACGGTTCCCCGCCTGGCGAATACGTCGAAGCTCCTCGCCATGCTGGGACACGTCGAGGAGGCCCGCAGTCGCGCCCAGGCCGGCAAACGCTTCTGGCTCGAGCGCGGGCAGCGGATGCGCGTGGGCGGAAACTACTTCGACTCGGCGGCCGTGGAAGCGCTTGCCGGCGACCTGCCGGCGGCGGAGCGAGAGCTGGCGGAGGGGATCGCGATCCTCAACGAGATCGGCGAGACCGGCGTCCTCTCCACCCTTGCCGCGATGCATGCCGAGGTGCTCTATCAGCTTGGCCGGCGAGTTGAGATGGAGGCCGCCACGGAGCTCGCTCGAAAGAGCGGGGCGGCGGACGACATCGCCACCCAGGCCAACTGGCGCTGGGTGGCGGCCATGGCCGCGGCCGATGACGAGCGCGCGGAGGAAGCCCGCTCGTTGATTGACGAAGCCGTCGCCCTGCTCGAACCCACCGACTTCCTTGAGATGAAGGCGTCTGCCTTTGAGGCGTTGGCCCACGTCGAGTCCCGCGCGGGCAATCGCGACGCCTGGAGGGCAGCGCTTCAACGGTCGCTCGCGGAGCATGAGCAGAAGGGCAACGCGGTCGGCGCTCAGCGTGTACGCGATCTGCTCGAGAAGGGACCTGACACCCGCGATACGGGCTAATACCACGGGATGGCAGCCTGACCGCCGGTACACTTCGGGGCCACATGATCGAGTGCCCGAGCTGCAGCCAGCCGAACCCTGACGGCGCGCGCTTCTGCCTGAACTGCGGCAGCGCGTTGGTTGCGGCTCCGCCGCCGACCGAGGTGCGCAAGACGGTCACCGTGCTGTTCGCCGATGTCGTCGGCTCCACCAGCCTGGGCGAGCAGACCGACCCAGAGTCGACTCGCCGGATGCTGTCGCGCTACTTCGACGCCATGCGGCGCGTGATCGAGCGCCACGGCGGCACCGTCGAAAAGTTCATCGGCGATGCCGTCATGGCGGTGTTCGGCATCCCGACCCTTCACGAGGACGATGCCCTTCGCGCCGTTCGGGCTGCGCACGAGATGCAGTCGGCCGTCGAGCTGCTGAACGGGGAGCTGGCAAGCGCGAGCTGGAACCCGATCGCCCTGCGCATCGGGGTCAACACCGGCGAGGTGGTTGCCGGAGAGGCCACCGGGGGGCACACGCTGGTGACCGGCGACGCGGTCAACGTTGCCGCTCGCCTGGAGCAGGCAGCCGACCCGGGACAGATCCTGCTCGGCGGGACCACGCATCGGATGGTGCGGGCGCTGGTCGAGGCGGAGCCGATGCGAGCGCTGGAGCTCAAGGGCAAGGCCGAGTCTGTCGAGGCCTTCCGCCTCATCGGCCTGCGTGATCAGGAGCCGATGCGCAGACACGACACCCCACTGGTGGGTCGCGCCCGCGAGCTCCGCGCGTTGACCGAGGCATTCGACCGGGCGAACGATGAGCGGGCCTGCTACCTGTTCACGCTGCTCGGGACGGCGGGCGTCGGCAAGTCGCGGCTGGTCCATGAGTTCCTGGGCCAGATGCGCGACCGGGCGCAGGTGCTTAGGGCCCGATGCCTGCCGTATGGCGAGGGCATCACCTTCTGGCCGGTCATCGAGCTCGTCCAGGCCGCCGCCGGCATCGAGCTCGATGAATCGCCCGCACAGGCGGTTGAGAAGCTTCGCGCTTTGCTCGAGGAAACGCCTGAGCGTGACCCGATCCTCGACAGGGTGTGCCCCACCATCGGCCTGTCCAAGGACGTGGTCCCCGCTGAAGAAGCGTTCTGGGGCGCCCGCAAGTTCCTGGAGGCCGTCGCCGCGAAGAAACCGCTCATCGCGGTGATCGACGACCTGCAATGGGCCGAGCCCACGATGCTCGACCTGATCGACCACGTCGCCGATTGGTCGCGCGAGGCGCCGATCCTGTTCCTGGCGATTGCGCGCCCGGAGCTGCTCGACGCGCGCCCGCACTGGGGCGGCGGCAAGCTCAACGCGACGACCATCCTGCTCGAACCGCTCGGCTCCGCGGATGCGACGGAGCTCATTGCCAACCTCGTGGACGATGCCGAGCTGGCGAAGACCGTTCAGCAGCGGATCGGAGAAACGGCCGAGGGCAACCCGCTGTTCGTCGAGGAGCTGGTCGCGATGCTGGTCGACCAGGGCGTGCTGCGGCGGGAGAACGGCGGCTGGCGTGCGGCGGACGAGCTGCACAAGGTGCCCGTGCCGCCAAGCATCTCAGCGCTGGTGGCGGCGCGACTTGACCACCTGGAACCGCTTGAACGCGACCTCATCGGGCGCGCATCGGTGGTTGGCAAGATCTTCCAGCGCTCCGCGGTGGCCGAACTCTCGCCCCCTGAGCGGCGCGACGAGCTAGGCCCGCGCCTCATGACCCTGGTCCGCAAGGAGCTGGTCCGGCCCGACCGCTCGGCGACCACCGGTGACGAGGCGTTCCGCTTCAGGCACCTGCTGGTGCGGGACGCTGCCTACGCCTCGCTCACGAAGGAGCAGCGCGCCGATCTCCACGCCCGTTTCGCGGACTGGCTGGAACGGATCGCCGGGGATCGGCTCATCGAGTACCAGGAGGTCATCGCCTACCACCTGGAGCAGGCGCACCGCTATCGGTCCGAGCTTGGTTTGACCGATGAGCTGACAGTATCGCTGGGGCGCCGCGCCGCAGAGAACCTGCGCGCGGCCGGCATGCGCGCCCTCGGCCGGAACGATCAGCACGCCGCGTCCAACCTGCTGGGTCGCGCGGCGATGCTTGTCGACGACGATCGAGAGCGCGGGGAGCTGTTGCTCCGCGTGGCTGCTGCCCACATCGAGATGGGCGCCATGGAGAGTGTGTGGCGTGCCTTTGACGACGCAGAGGCCGCCGCGGCGCGAGCCGGGGATGAAGAGCTCCGTCTCCGCGCTGAGGTCAATCGCCTCGAGATCACGATGTTCGTCGATCCCAACGTCGACCACGAACGGATCCTGGCTGCGGCCGATCAGCTGGATGAGCTGGCGATGGAACGCGGCAACAAGTGGGGACAGATCGCGGCCGCGAGTGCGCGTGGCGCCGTCTACCTCACCTTCTGCCGCTGGATGGACAACCTGGCGGAGCATGAGCGTGCACTGGATCTCATGGAACCGGCTGAGGATCCACAGCTGTGGCTGTTCCATAGCCAAGGGATTCGGAATTCGCTGCGATTAGGTCCCGTGCCTGCTGAGGAGGCGCTGGAGCGGATTGCGAAGATGCCGCCAACGGAGCTTTCAGCCAATATCAGCGCGGTCGTCAACGCACCCCTCCTCGCGATGCAGGGACGCTTCGATGAGGCGCGCCGCGGGTTCCGGGAGGCTCGCGATTACCTGACCGAGCGGGGAATGCGGTTCAGGCTGGGGGTCATCAGTCTGTCAGCCGGAACGGTGGAGCTCCTCGCCCGAGACTTCGGGGCCGCCGAGCGTGAGCTCGCGCGTGGCATCGCCATCCTCAGAGAGATGGGAGAAACGGGCGTCCTCTCGACGCTGGCGGCGATGCAGGCGTTGGCGCTGTATCGCCTGGGCCGGCGCGACGAGATGGCAGCCGCGATTGTCCTCGCGCAGGGGGCGGGTGCTCCGAATGACATCGCCACCCAGGCCCAGTGGCGCTACGTTGCCGCCATGGCCGCAGCCGACGACGGCCGGCTAGACGAGGCAGAGCGCCTGATCGGCGAAGCCATCGAGATGATCGGGCCGACCGACTACCTGGAGCTGCGCGGCGACACCTTCGAGGCCCTCGCCCACGTGCAGGCCCGTGCCGGCCGCACGGACGCCTGGAAGGCCGCGCTGGACCGGGCCTTGGCCGAGCACGAGCGGAAGGAAAACGTGGTCAGCGCCCAGCACATCCGCGAACAGCTGGAGCGGGGTCCTCCCTAGACTGGCGGCATGTCCGCCGCCTCCCTTCCCGTGGTTGCCATCGTCGGCCGTCCGAACGTCGGCAAGTCGACGCTGTTCAACCGCCTGATCGGCGAGCGCCTGGCGATCGTCGAGGACATTCCGGGCACAACTCGCGACCGCGTCTACGCAACGGGCGACTGGAACGGGCGCGAGTACATGGTCGTGGACACCGGTGGCCTGGAGCTGGATCCCGGCACGCACATCGAGGCGCGCGTCCAGGACCAGGCCCGCGTCGCCATGGACGAGGCGGACGTCATCCTATTCGTGGTCGACGCTGCCGCCGGCCTTGCGCCACTCGACCACGAGGTTGCCGATCGCCTGCGGCGGACATCCAAGCCGACCATCCTGGTGGTCAACAAGGCCGACAACCCGCGCCGCGAGCTGGAGGGTGCCGAGTTCTACGCGCTCGGCGTGGAACCGGCAATCATGGTCAGCGCCCAGCATGGCCGGAACACCGGCGACCTCGCCGACCTGATCGTCGAGGCGCTGCCGCCGGCGACGGAGCCGCAGGCAACGGTCCATGCCGATGAGGACCTTTCAGAGGCCGAGCTCGAGGAGCTGGCCGAGATCGAGATGGGGCCACCGCGGGTGGCCATCGTCGGGCGCCCGAACACTGGCAAGTCGACCTTCGTCAATCGCGTTCTCGGCCAGGAGCGGATGATCGTGTCCGACATCCCGGGGACGACCCGAGATCCGGTCGACACCGCCGTTGTCGTCGACGACGAGCCTCTCATCCTCGTGGACACCGCCGGCATCCGCCGGCGGGGATCGGTCCAGCGGGGGATCGAGCGCTACTCGGTCCTGCGTTCGATGAAGGCCATCGACCGTGCCGACGTGGCCGTCGTGCTCACCGATGCCACCGAGGGCTACACCGCCCAGGACGCGCACGTGGTCGGGCATGTGCTGGAAGCCGGCAAGGGCATCGTGCTGGTCATCAACAAGTGGGACGCCGTCGAGAAGGACGGCCATACCGCCGACGAGTGGCTGCGGGTCCTGCGCCGCGAGGCCCCATACCTCGCCTGGGCCGATATCGTCTTCGCCTCCGCGCTCACCGGCCAGCGGGTGGAGCGCATCCTGCGTGAGGCCCGGCGCGTCGCCGAGGAGCGCTACCGCCGCGTACCGACCGCCGACCTCAACCGGGTCGTTACGGACGCGGTCCGCGCCCACCCGCCGTCACACGTCCGCAACCGGCTGGGAAAGATCCTGTACGCGACCCAGGTTTCGGTGGCGCCGCCGACCTTCGTGATCTTCGTCAACGACCCGGAACTCATCCACTTCAGCTATCGCCGCTACCTGGAGAACCGGATCCGGGACGAGTGGGGCTTCCTGGGGACGCCGATCAGGCTCATCTTCCGCGCCCGGGAGTCGACCCAGGCCGCTCGCCGCGCCGCCCGTCCCCGCCGAAAGCCAGCGGGTTCTCGACGCCGCTGAGTCTGCGGGGAGGCTGCGCGGGGAGGCTGCGCGATTCTGGCCAATGTTGCGTGGATTGGCACGTATGCCAGTTCCTGGCGTCCGCGGGGACGTGCCCTGAGCGTGGACGGCCGCGGGAACCTGGCCACATTCCCACCAGGTGACGCATCTGGCCAGGTCTCTGCCGATGATTCCGACTTAGCTGCCATGTGGTGCAAATCTGGCCAGAATCCGGAGCCCGCTCGCCGATCGGTCCACCCAGGGGGACGGCACCCGTCCTCACCTCGGCTATGCTCGTGGCAGATGGCCCGGATCCTTCTCTACACCGGCAAGGGCGGGGTCGGGAAGACGAGCGTGGCCGCTGCCACCGCCCTGACGGCGGCGGATCGCGGCCTGCGCACCATGATCGTCTCCACCGACATCGCCCACTCCCTGGGCGATGCCTTCACCGTGGAGCTGGGACCTGAGCCCACACTCATCGCGCCCAACCTGTGGGGCCAGGAATCGGACGTCTTCCATAACGTCACGAAATACTGGGGCCGCATCCAGTCCTACGCGGCCAGCGTCCTGCGGTGGCGGGGCCTGGACGACGTGCTGGCCGAGGAGATGACCGTGCTCCCCGGCATGGACGAGGTCGGCGCGCTGCTGTGGATCGCGGAGCATCACGACTCGGGCGACTATGACGTGATCGTGGTTGACGCGGCGCCCACCGGCGAGACGCTGCGCCTCCTCTCCCTGCCGGACGCTGCGCGATGGTGGATGGAGAAGATCGAGCCCATCGGGCGGCGTATCTCGAAGCTGACGGGTCCCATCGTCCAGCGCGTGGTGGGCATGCCCATGCCCGGCAGCGACGTATTCGATGCCGGTGAAGAGCTGTTTCGCAAGCTCGAGCACATGCACGACTTGCTGATCGACCCGGATCGGACCTCGGTGCGCGTCGTGCTCACCCTGGAGCAGGTTGTCATCAAGGAGGCGCAGCGCTCCTTCACCTACTTCCACCTGTACGGGTATCCGACGGACCTCGTGATCGCCAATCGCATCCTGCCCGATCATGCCTGGCAGTACTTCCGCGGCTGGTATGAGGCGCAGCAGCGAAACGGACCGATCGTGGAGCAGACCTTCGCGCCCATACCCGTCCGGTACGCCCCGTTCTTCGATCGGGAGGTGGTCGGCCTGGAGATGCTCCGCCAGCTGGGCCGCGCGCTCTACGAGGAGACCGATCCGACCATGCCGTACTACCGCGGCAGACCGTATTCGGTGACCCGCGAGGACGGTGAGTTCGTGCTCAGTGTCGAGCTGCCGTTCGCATCGAAGGACGAGATCGCGCTCTCGCGTCATGCCGATGAGGTCGTGATCGACGTGGGGACATGGCGCCGCAACCTGGTCTTGCCGCGGGCGCTGGTCGAGGCACCGACCAACGGCGCGCGATTCGACGACCAGGTGCTCAAGATCCGGTTCGCGGCCCCGCCGCGCAGCAATGGAGGTGGACCTCGTGGATGACCGAATGCGTACCGAAGACCTGGAGGCGCGGATCGGCGAACTGGAGCGACGCATGCGCGGCGGCGATCGCCGGGCCAGCATGGAGACGGCGTTCTGGGCGTTGATGCGCGACATCTTTCCGGAGGAGACGCGCAAGCACATGAAGGCGGCCGGTCGTGAGCAGCTGATGGCCGCGCGCAGCTACCTCGATCATTGGATCGCGAAGCTGGACGAGCAGCGCGACGCCGCTCCGCCGGAGCGCGAGAAGATCGCGGTCGAGTAGGAGCGCCGGTGACGGATCAGATCGGCGTCATCGGGGCCGGCGCGTGGGGCACCACCCTGGCGGTCCGCCTGGCCGAGGGCGAGCGGCCGGTCACCATCTGGGCCCACAGCGCAGAGGCCAACGAGCGTCTCGCACTCGACCGCGAGAATCGCCGCTACCTGCCGGGCGTCATCTTCCCGCCCAACGTGCGGGTGGCCACTGACACATCCTTCCTGGCCGAGCCGCATCGGGCATACCTGCTGGCGGTGCCATCGGCGCACCTGCGCCGGGTCGTCAGCGCCCTGGAGCCGGAGCTGGATCCCAATGCCTCGCTGCTCAGCCTGGTAAAGGGGATCGAGGAGGGCAGTCATCTGCGCATGAGCGAGGTCCTGACCGAGGAGCTGCCGGGGCGCCGGGTGGCGGTGTTATCGGGCCCCAACCTGGCCAGGGAGATCGCGGCGGGGAAGCCAGCCGGCAGCGTGGTCGCCTCCGACGACGCGACCCTGGCGCAGGAGATGGCCGGGCTGCTGGCAACCGATCGGTTCCGCGTCTACACCAATCCGGATGTGGTGGGTGTCGAGCTGTGCGGCGCGCTCAAGAACGTGGTGGCCCTGGCGGCGGGCATGGTCGACGGGCTGGGCTTCGGCGACTCGGCAAAGGCGGGGATCATCACCCGCGGCCTGGCGGAGATGACCCGACTGGGCGTGGCGGCGGGGGCGAACCAGCTCACGTTCGCCGGCCTGGCGGGCGTTGGCGACCTGATCGCGACCTGCATGAGCCCCCTCTCGCGCAACCGCCGAGCCGGCGAGCTGATGGGGTCGGGCACGCCCTGGACCGATGCCGAGGCCATGCTCAACGGCGTGGCCGAGGGCGTGACCACCGTGCGCGGTGCGTTGGCGCTGGCTGCCGCTCACGGTGTCGAGCTGCCGATCGCGCAGCAGGTGGCAGCCGTCGTGCATGATGGACGACCGCCAATGGAGGCTGTTGCCGAGCTGATGGGTCGTGAGCTGAAGGATGAGTTGGCCGGTGCCCGGTCGTAGGTTTCTCGTATTCGTGGTCAGCATCGGATCCGTGCTGATCGGTGCCATGCTGGTTGCCATCGGCTGGATTACCCGCAGCGACCGCACAGCCGCGGCCGGCAAGCGGCGCTTCCATGGGCATGCGTTCGAGCGGCGCTGGATCCCGGATGACGCGGAGCGCGAGCGACACGCGGAGATCGTGGCCGATCGCCTGGAGCTGAACACGCGGCAGCCGGGGGAGGTCAGCCTGGCGGACGCGGCGACTCAACTTGGCGTGACGGTCGGGACCATTCGACGCCGTGTCAAGCGCGGGGAGCTGAAGGCCGTCTATCGCAACGAACGGCTGGCCGGCGTCATCCTGGACGCGGAGTAGTCGTTACTCTCTAGGGCCGGGCATAATGGGCGCCTCATCGGCGCCTCATCGGCGCCTCGGTCGGGGCGTAGCGCAGTCTGGTAGCGCACCTGAATGGGGTTCAGGAGGTCGAAGGTTCGAATCCTTTCGCCCCGACCATCAATCCGCGCACGAGAGCTGGGAGTTGCGTGCTCCTACGTGGCCGGAACTCGGATCTCGAAGATCCTTCCGTCGTTCTCGCTGGGGTCGGTTCCGTTGTCAACACCACGGTCAGTGATGTAGAGGCTCCTGCGCGCCGGATTTCCGCTGGCAGGGCCATAGGTCAAGCCCGAGGGATTACGGATCCCCATGGATCCCACGTCGATGATCCGTCGCAGCCGGCCGGACGTGGTGATCTCGGCGATGCCGCCCGGCGTGTTGCCGACAACGAAGAGGGTCCTCGAGGCTGCTCGGTAGGCGATGCCTTCGAGGTCCCGGATGCCGAACCTCTCGACATCAAACGAGATGATTTTGTCGTCCGACCCGGGTCCGTCGAAGCGGCCGTCGGCACCGGGACCGATTCGGTACACGTTGTTGTTCGACCCGTCGCCCATCCACAGAAAACGGCCACCGAGAGCCAGCGCCTCGGGATCCTGGGCGCCGAACGGCCCGGTTGCAAAGCTGCGCCAGTGGTCGTCGGATGTGCCGTACCGGCCATCCCGACCGACGTTGACGATGTAGATCAGCCCCTTGACCCCGTTGAGACTGAGGTCGTGCGAGAAGTACCACACGTTCCGCCGGCGGTCGATGGCGAGGTCGGTCGGCTCGTTGCTGAAGCGTAGGGTGCTCAGACTCCGCTTCACCTTTCCAGCAGGTGTGACGCGCCACATATTCGCCCCGCTGAAGAGCGCGGTCTCCTCGACCTCTGAGTCGACGACGATCAACACGCCTGTCCGCGTGAACGCGATGCCCGTGGGGTCCGGGCTGGGAGGGCGCCATTCCGAAGCCTGGATGACTCTGCGGACGGGACTGCTCCCGGCCCCAGCCGATGCCACCAGCCCGAGGGCGAGAATGAGCGCTGCCGGCACGAAGATGTAGCGATGCACCATGCGTCCTGCTAAACCGCGGCTACCCGCTTCCGACGCACGGTAGCGGGGGGATTCGATGGAACGCGGCGATGTGCAGGCGCGATGCCACCGATCGCATCTTGTTGCCAGGAAGCAACGTCGACTGGCCTGCAGTGGGCTCAAGCGCGCCCGATGACATCCTCCCCGAAGCGCTCGATGGAGTCGCTGTCCGCGACGTCCGGCAGAACCATGAAGACTCCCTAGGCGCCGGCTTGCTCGAGCCCTGAGAGTCGCTCGAGGAGCAGGTCTGGCTCGGCGATACTGGGGCCGGATTCGGCGGTTGCACGATGAAGCTGGTCGATCGGCCAGCGATCGCAAGCTTCGAGCAGACGATTCAGCGTGAGTATCCACGGCGAACCGGCCTGCAGCCGCGGATCATTGCAGTCGAGCCCGGCCGTGCCGCCCGGGCCTCTCTCGAAGTTCGGGCGGATCCTTCCCCCGACCAAATCACGGCCGCGCGCAGGCCGCCGGTGGTGCCTTCACGGAGACACGCGCTCCCTCTCCCAGTGCCGCACCCTTCCGGCGCAGCAACCCGAGCGCCTTCTCGCTGAGAACGCCATAGACCGTGATCTCGCGGAGCTTGATCAGGTGCGCGAGCTTGGCGAACTCATCCCGCGCGATGTCCAGGTGGAACTCGAGGGATGCTGAATCGGGATGCATCGCGAACACGGTCATTTGTTGGACTGGCTCGTCGAAGTAGAACCCGTACGCAATCAACCGGGGTTCATTGGCCTCGACGAACTCCACCAGCTTGCTGACTCCGGCGCGCAATTCACCAAGCGCCCCCGGCAGCACGTCGGATCGATCCAGGTACACGATCAGCTCAGGGCTTCCACCGACCAGGTTGCTCACGGTTGCTCTCTCCAAGTCTGCGGATCCAATTATTCGCCGCTGAGCAATGTGCGGTGAGGTTCGCCACATCAGACCAGACTGGAGACCGGCCCGGCAGCGCTTCGCGCGTACCATGGCTTCCGTGACGCCTGAAGAGGCGATGGGTGACGTCGTGAAGACCACCGCCCGACTGGCGACCGCGGCCGGCGCAGGAGAGCTCCTTGTAGCGGAGGCGGCGGCGATTGCCGCGGGCATTGACTCATCCACGCACGAACTCCGAGCGCTGGAGCTCAAGGGGAAGAGCGTCGCGACGTCGGTCGTCGTCGTTCAGCTGTGACCCCTCGTCCGATCGATCCGATCCGCACCGACCGTCTGCTGCTGCGACCGTTCACGCCCGATGACCTCGATGCGCTGCATGCCATGTTCGGCTCGGAGCAGGTCGTCCGCTACCTCGACCATGGCCCGATGACTCGCGAGGCGACCGCCGCGCTCCTCGACCGCATCATGCCGTACAGCGGAATCGACGAGGTAGCCGGGGCCCTCCGCCTCGCCGTTGTGCTTCCTGGCTCCGGTGAATTGATCGGCGACATCAGCCTGTGGCGCACGAGCGGCGAACATCGGCAGGGCGAGATCGGCTTCGTCATCCATCCCGACCACCAGCGACGAGGCTACGCATTCGAGGGCATGTCGGAGCTTCTGCGCATCGGCTTCGAGGAGGCGGGCTTCCATCGGATCGTCGGGCGCTGCGCCGCGCCCAACACAGCCTCCGCGGCCCTCATGGAGCGGCTCGGCATGCGCCGTGAGGCACACTTCCGAGAGAACATGTTTGTCAAGGGGGCGTGGTCGGACGAGCTGGTGTTCGCCATCCTCGCCAGCGAGTGGGCGGTGCGATGAGCCTGGAGACATTACCGCCAGTCGCTGACGCACGCCACTGACTGCGGGAGCCTCCCAGCGGGAGGCTCCCGTCACTAATATCCCGGGCGTGACGCCAGCGCTGCCGAGCGAGCCCCCATACACGCTCCGCGCACGACTGCTGACGCCGATCGACGGCGGGGAGATGGCCTGGCTGGAGGACGCCACGTTATCGGTCGACGCGGACGGGCGGCTGGAGGCCATCGGTCCCTGGCGGGTCGCCGACGATGACCGTCCGGCAATCGCGGACCTGCGCCCGTGGGTGGTGATGCCTGGCCTGGTTGACCTGCACGCCCACCTCCCGCAGTTGCCAAATGCCGGCGTGGGCGCCGGGCTGCACCTGCTCGACTGGCTGGACCGATACATCTTTCCGCTCGAGCGCGACTTTGACGAGGCAACGGCCAGCCGGGTTGCCCCGGCTGCCTTCCGTGCCTTCGCCAGGGCGGGCACGACCACGGTTGTCGCCTACGGAGCCATCTGGGAGCCGAGCCTGGACGCCTGCTTCCGCGCCGCCGAGGAGCACGGCATCCGAGCGGTGATCGGCAAGGTGATGATGGATCGCCTCTCCTACGACACGGCGCGGGAGCAGCACGAGATCCTGGAGCTGTCCCTGCGCCAGTCAGTGGATCTGTGCGCCCGATGGCACGGCCGGGATAACGGCCGTCTCTCGTATGCGTTCACCCCGCGCTTCGCCGTCAGCTGCTCGGCGGCGATGCTGGCGGCCTCGGCCGCGGCGGCACAGGAGACGGGCGCCTACTGGCAGACGCACCTCAGCGAGGACCGCGGCGAGCTCCGCGAGGTCGCTCGCCTCTTCCCGGAGGCGTCCGACTACACCGATGTCTACGACCAGGCCGGCGGCCTGCGCCCGCGCAGCATCCTGGCCCACGCCATCCATCTGTCCGATCGCGAGGTCGCGAGGTTGGCGGAGAGCGGCGCTGCCATCGCTCACTGCCCGGCCTCCAACCTCTTCCTGGCCAGTGGCGCGATGCCGCTGGCCCGCTATCGGGAGGCGGGGATCGTCATAGGCATGGGGTCGGACGTCGCAGCAGGCCCGGAGGTATCGCTGTTCAGCGTGATGCGGGCGGGGGCGTTCACGCAGACCGCGCTGCACGCCATGCGGCTGGCCCCACACCCGGCCATGCCGCCGCTCGAATGGCTGCGCATGGCGACCCTCGGCGGCGCCACGGCGCTTGGCATGCAGGATCAGATCGGTTCGGTGGAAGTCGGGAAGGAGGCCGACCTGATAGTCGTCGACCCGGACGTCACGCTGCCTCTTGCGGACGCCACGACAGGTGCCGATGGAGCAGAAGAGGTCCTGAGCCGCCTCATCTATCGGCCGCACCCCGACATGGTGCGTGGCGCCTTTGTGCGTGGCCGGCTGCTCCCCACTTGAACGGATCGACTACCCTACGCCGCGATGAGCCTGCTGATCGCCATCCTGGTCAATGCGGCCGCGCTGTGGGTGGCGGTGTGGATCGTGCCCGGGCTCAACTGGGACGGTAACGAGTGGTGGAAGTTCCTGCTGGTGGCGGTCGCCTTCAGCCTCATCAACACCTACCTCAAGCCGATCCTGCGCATCCTCACCTTCCCGATCACGATCGTGACGCTGGGCCTCTTCCTGCTGGTCATCAACGCGCTGTTGCTCATGCTGACCGGCCTCATCAGCGGTGAGCTGAACCTCGGGTTCCACGTCGCCGACTTCTGGGCAGCGCTGCTGGGCTCGATCGTGATCTCGATCGTTGGCTGGCTCATCTCCATGGTCGTGGGCGCCACCCGCATGGCGGGTTAGATCGTCTGACCGATCAACCTCGCGCCGGCCGCCCGGCGGTGATTGCCTTCGGGCTGGCGGTAGCGGCCCTGGTGCTGCTGACCGGACCGCTGCTGCTCTTCCTGCCGCCCGTCGTCTCGTTCGAGCAGGCGCGCCACGATGTCCCGGCCCTGCTCGGCACCGATCAGGCGACGGTGGACCGCGCCACCCGATCGATGCTGGGCGACCTGCTGGTCAGCGGCGATTTCGCGGTCAGCATCGACGGTCGGGCGCCGTTGCTCGACGAGTCGGAGCGCAGCCACATGCGGGATGTCGGCGGCGTGGTGCGCGGCCTGATCCTGGCCGAGCTGCTGGCGCTGGTGGTGGCGCTGCTGGCCGGCCGCCTGCTGCGCGGCGAGCCCGTTCGGCGGGGCCTTGCCGCACTCGTCGCCGGTGCAACGATCGGCGCCGCCGCCGTCGTCCTGGGCGCGTTCTTCGCCTTCGCCTTCGAGACGGCGTTCGCCGCCTTCCATGCCATCTTCTTCGCGGCCGGCACCTGGCAGTTCGGGCCCGATTCGAACCTGCTGCGCCTCTTCCCACAGCCGTTCTGGTTCGAGCTGGCGCTGATTGCCGGCGCGACCATCGTGCTCGGTGCGGCACTCGCCGTCCTCCTGGCCCGCCGCGATCTGCGACGAGGGACCTGAGCGCGGGCGGGCGGCTCGCGGGGGCTCGGCTACACTCCAGCGGTGGGTAGAGGATCGTTCAGCATCGGCAGCGTCGCCGGCATCCGCATCCTGCTGCACCCGACCTGGCTGATTATCGCGCTGATCGTCACCCTGGGCATCGCGCTCAGTGATCTGCCCGCGCTCTTCCCCGGTTGGTCGCCAGTGGCGTACTACGGGTTGGGGGCCGTTGTCGCGGTGCTCTTCTTCGCATCGGTCCTGGCGCACGAGCTGTCGCATGCCCTGGTGGCGCGCCGGTTCGGGATGGAAGTGCGCGACATCACGCTCTTCATCTTCGGTGGCGCCGCCACGCTGGAGGGCGAAGCCAAGACGCCAGGACAGGAGGCGGTGATTGCGCTGGCCGGGCCGGCATGCAGCGTGGCGCTTGGGATCGCGCTGTTCGGCGCAGCGCAGCTGATCGATCATCAGCTGTTCCGCGAGCTCTCCGCCTGGCTGGGACTCATCAACCTGAGCCTGGCCATCTTCAACCTGATCCCGGCCTTCCCGATGGACGGCGGGCGCGTCCTGCGGGCGCTGTTGTGGCGGATCCGCGGTGATCAGTTCGTGGCCACCCGCGGGGCGGCGCTGGTTGGCCGCCTCTTCGGCTACTTGCTCATCGCGGCCGGGATCTGGATGGCGGCCGCCGGCAACTTCTCCTGGCTGTGGCTGGCGCTGATCGGCTGGTTCCTCTCGAACGCCGCTGGTGCAACGGTCACCCAGCTGAGCATCCAGCGCACGCTGGCAGGGGTGAAGGTGCGCGACGTGATGGAGGAGCAGCCGGCATCGGTCTCGCCAAACGAGAGCGTGGCCGACCTCATCAACGAGCGCCTGGCACGCGGCGACAGCCGGTCGTTCCTGGTCCGACACGAGGATGGTGGGCTGGCCGGCATCGTGACCCTGACCGACGTGCGGCGCGTGCCCCGCGACGACTGGCCTGCGGCACGGGTGACGGACATCATGACCCGCTTTGGCGACCTTGCCGTGGTCAGCCCCGACCAGGACGTGGAGAAGGCGCTGGAGGTCCTGCAGGAGCGGGAGGTGAACCAGCTGCCCGTGGTCGAGGACGATGGGCGGACCGTGGTTGGGCTCCTGACCCGGGCCGGGATCCTGCGACTGGTGGACGCCCGGCTGAAGCTCGGCGTCTGAACCGGTGCGCTCCGTCGAGGAGGCGCTGGACGCCATCCTGGCCAGCGCCCGCCAGACCGGCGTCGAGACAGTTCCACTGGACCGATGCGCCGGACGGGTGCCTGCGGCATACCAGGTGGTGGCCGCCGGTGACGTCCCGCCCTTCGACAACTCGTCGATGGACGGCTACGCGCTGCGCGCGGCCGATGCTCCGGGCCGGCTGCAGCTGCTTGACGAGGTGCGAGCCGGCGTGGCGCTGCTGCCGCAGGTCCAGCCGGGCAGCGCGGTGAGGATCATGACAGGCGCGCCGATGCCGCCCGGGGCTGATGCCGTGGTGCCAATCGAGGATGCCACCGAGTCCGGCGAAACCGTGGAGGTGCCAATGGTGGAGTCGGGGGCCTTCGTTCGTCGCGCCGGCCACGACACACGCCGCGGTGAGAGCGTGCAGCTGCCGGCGGCGCCGCTCGGAGCGGCCGGGATCGCCGTGCTCGCCTCGCTGGGCGTCGGCCAGGTCGAGGTGCGGCGACGGCCCCGGGTCGCAATCCTGTCGACCGGCGATGAGCTGCGCGAGCCAGGGGAGCCACTCGATGCGGGCCAGATCCACGATGCCAACGGGCCCTCGCTGGCGGCCGCCGTCGGCGAGGCCGGCGGAGAGGCGGTGATCGTGCCACATGTCGGCGACGATCCCGCTCGGATCGAGCAGGCCGTCACTTCCGGCGCGCGTGATGCCGATCTGCTGGTGGTCAGCGGTGGCGTCTCGGTGGGTCGCCATGACCACGTTCGATCGGTGATCGAGAAGCTCGGGACGCTGGACCTGTGGCGGATCAGGGTGCAGCCGGGCAAGCCGCTCGCCTACGGGTCCGTGCTGGGCGTGCCGGTGCTTGGCCTGCCAGGCAACCCGGTGAGCGCGCTGGTCACCTTCGAGCTGTTTGCACGGCCGCTCATCCGCCGCATGCTGGGCCTCACGGGAAGTGGCCGCGCAGTGCTGCCGGCGGTTGCGACCGAGCGGATGGGGAAGGACCCCGATCGACGCGCGTACCTGCGCGTCATTGTCAGCCAGGGTGCCGACGGACTGGTCGCGAGGTCGGCGGGCGGTCAGGCTTCGTCGCAGCTCCGGCCGCTGGCGGCGGCCAACGGCCTGCTGGTGGTGCCGGAGGGCGAGCCGGCCGCCGAGCCGGGCCGGACGTACGATGCGCTCCTGCTGGGAGCCATCGGGTGAAGCCAAGTCACCTCGGCGCGGAGGGAGAGCCGCACATGGTCGACGTGGGGGCCAAGCCGGTCACTGCCCGACGCGCGGCCGCGGAGGCGACGGTCCGCATGAAGCCGGAGGTGCTGGGCCAGCTGCTGGACGCAGGCGGCCCGAAGGGCGATGCCTTCGCTGTGGCCCGCTTGGCAGGTATCGGCGCAGCCAAGCGCACCAGCGAGCTCATCCCGCTCTGCCATCCGCTGCCGCTCGATCACGTGGAGCTGGCGCTCACCCCGGAACGCGAGCGCGGCGCGGTCCACATCCGCGCCGAGGTGGCCGCCACCGCCCGCACCGGAGTCGAGATGGAGGCGCTGACCGCCGTCAGCGTGGCCGCGCTGACGCTCTATGACATGGCCAAGGCGCTGCAACGAGACATCGTGGTTGAGCGGGTGCGGCTGCTCGAGAAGGAGGGCGGCAAGTCCGGGACCTGGTCCGCGGATGCGGACGAGCCGCGTGGCCCCGCCACAGCGACGCACGAGGCGGTCGTGGTCACGTGCTCGAATCGTTCGGCGGCCGGCGAGCGCCCGGATGCCTCCGGTCCCGCCCTTGTCCGGGCGCTGTCCGAGGCCGCCTGGGACGTGGAACCGGGGGCGCTGGTCGTGCCGGACGATATCGTTCAGATCGCCGCCACCGTTGCGCGCCTGGCGGATGAGGGCCATCGGCTCATCCTGACGACCGGTGGGACCGGCCTCAGCCCCACCGATGTCACCCCCGAGGCCACCAGGCGGGTCATCGAGCGCGAGGTGCCCGGACTGGCGGAACTCATGCGGGCCGGCGGGATGGCCTCCACGCCGATGGCCGCGCTTTCGCGTGGGCTGGTGGGCGTCCGCGGTTCGTCGCTCATCGCCAACCTGCCGGGTTCGCCGAAAGGCGCTGCCGAGTCCCTGGCGGCGCTGTTGCCGGTGCTCCGGCACACCACTGATCAGCTGGCAGGCATCGATCACTGACGAATTTGGCGCACAACCTGCAGACCTTGCCCATGCGCCCGAGCTGAGTATCACCGCGGAGCGGCAACCGGCCCGTTGGGAAGGAGATGTTGAGGCCCTTGCCGGTTCCCGGCATTCCCTGCGATATCGGAGACACTCAGATGACGATCACTCATCGCCGCTCCCTGCGCCGATTGATGGCCACTGCGGCGGCGGCCATTCTCGCCCTGTCCGCTGCTGCACCAACGACCGCGGTCACGCCGAGTGCCGACGGCGACGACAAGATCAGCGGTCAGACATATGTCCGTCACGACGGCGGCACGGACACCGGCATCACCCATTGCAACAACGCGGCGACCAACCCGGCGCCCGACAACAACCCGAACGATGCCGATATCGACTCGAACGACGGCGGCAGCCGCCGGCAGGGCAATGAGCCGTACTCGGTGATCGATCCCACGCAGCCAAGCCACGTCTTCGCCGGCTGGAATGACTACTGCCTGACCGATCTCGGCGCCGGCTGGCAGGGCTTCGCCTTCTCGCTCAACGGAGGCGAGAGCTGGACGAACTCGATCGTGCCCGGCTATCCGCAGGACACCTCTGCCGAAGGCATGGCCTCACCGCTGTTCCGCACGCACACCGATGCCGGCGACCCGATTGCGGCCTTCGACTCGACCGGCCGGCTTTTCGTCGGCGGTATCGCCTTCAACCGCGTAAAGCCATCGAACGGCGATGTCTACGTTGCCACCTATGGCACGAGCCCAGTGGGTGCCTACCCAGTCGATTACCAGCGGACGCGCATTGTCGGGCGGGGAACGCCCTCGCAGGTCATTGGCGGCATCTTCCAGGACAAGCCGATGCTCGAGGTCGACCGGACAGGCGGTCCGGACGACGGAAACGTGTACGTGTGCTGGAGCCGATTCACTGGTGCCGGCATGAACAAGGTGTTCTTCAGCCGCTCAATCGATCACGGCAATAGCTTCAGCCGCCCTGTCGCTATCTCGCGATCCCAGGAGATCGGCTCGGTACAGGGCTGTGACATCGCTATCGAAGCTGACGGCGATGTCTATGTGAGCTTCAGAGCCAACCAGGGCAGCAGGGCCAAGCGAGCTGGCATGGGCTTCGTTCGGTCTACCGACGGGGGCGTGACCTTCTCGCGCGCGACCCTGGCGACAACAGCCTTGATCTACAACCCGTTCGATGTGAGTCGCGATTGCGGCGACGGCATCGAGCACTGCCCGTCGGACCTCGTCTTCCACCGCTATCCGCTGGAGCCACGGCTCACCGCGGACCAGACCGGTGAGCTGGCGGGCGTCTGGCTAACGTTCAATGCCGTCGATCCCGCCACCGTGGTGCCGAGCGATCCGGCGAAGGCGGGCAGCTACCACTCGGCTGGCTCAGGCTTCGTTGGCCAGTCGGTTATCTACGTGGCCCGCACCACGAACAACGGCGCGACCTGGTCCAAGATGAAGGTCGAGGCCAGTCCGCAAGGCCACCAGTACTTCCCGGACATCGACTCGCATGCCGGTGAGCTGGCGGTGGTCTGGCAGGACAACCGAGGCCCCACCTACGACGTCCAGTACCCGCCCGGCAACACCCGGGACGGGCAGGGACGCGCCATCTCAGCAGGCACATCGATCGTCAACACCTTCACGGCCGAATGGCAGGGCTCGGGGTTCGGTCCGACGGTGAAGGTCTCCAGCGTGGCTCACCAGCCGCAATACGAGATGTTCGCCGCGCGCTCTGTTCCGTTCCAGGGCGACTACAACTGGATCTCGCTCGCCGAACTGGCCAATGGAAGCGTCATCGGCTACATGAGCTGGACCGATAATCGGAACGTCGTTCCGGGCTCTGATCCGCGGGAGCTCCAGGAGCAGGATGGGTTCAACGACGGATTCGACGTGGCGCAATGCTTGATCGACCTGAATCCACCCGACGAGAACGACGTGCTGGCGGGCATCCCGCTGGCAAGGGCCGAAGCCCCGTTTACTGGCAACAACTGTGGCAACAACGGCGGCCTCGACCAGAACATCTACGGGATCAGCGTTACCTTCGACTGACCGGTCCTGAGCCGATCGGCTACACGAGGGGCGGGGCCGCACGGCCCGCCCCTCGTCGCCCATCCGACGCGGCCGCCGGACGGCGCCCGGTAGCATGACCGGCGAATGCAGCTCGGGATCCCGTACTACCCGCTGATCGCCCTCCCGCTCATCGTCGCCGGATACCTGTTCTGGCGCCGGATGCGCTACCACATGGCCGTCCTGCGCAGCGGACAGCCGCTCGGCCGGACCGACCAGCCGCTGCGACGGATCTGGGGCTTCCTCGTTTACGTGATCGCGCAGAAGCGGTTGCTGCAGGACCCGGTGCCGGGCTTGATGCATGCCTTCATCTTCTGGGGCTTCGTCGCCCTGCTGGTCACCACCGGCAATTACCTCACCAACGGCCTCGTCGAGACGGTGCTGGCGTGGCCGGTCGGTGGGCTGCTGTGGACGGTGGCGGTGGGGCTGGCCAACCTGTTCATCGGTCTGGTGCTGGTCGGCCTGCTGATGGCGGTCGGCCGCCGGGTGGTGACCCGGCCGGCGCGGCTGGCCCTCTCGCGCGACGCGTTCGTCATCCTGGCCATGATCCTGGCGGTGGTCACCACCGAGCTGGTGGGTGACGCCCTGCGCTTCGTGGCCGAGCCGGAGGCCGGCGGACGGGCGCTGGCCTTCCTGGCGGGGCCGCTGGCCGGTGTGCTGGAGCCCATCGGCCCCGGCACTGCCGAGGCCGCGTTTGGCGTCTTTGGCTGGCTGCACATCGGCTTCGTGCTCGCCTTCGGCGTGTACCTGCCGTTCAGCAAGCACCTGCACATCCTGACCAGCGAGCCGAACGTGTACTTCCGCAACCTGGAGCCGCGCGGCGCGTTGCGCAAGATGGACCTGGAGGCGGAGCCGCCGGAGGGCGAGGAGCCCGTCTTCGGCGCGAAGAGCCTGAAGGACCTCACCTGGCGCCACCTGCTCGACGGGCTGTCGTGCACCGAGTGCGGCCGCTGCATGGAGTTCTGCCCTGCCAGCCTGACGGGCAAGACGCTCAGCCCCAAGCACTTCATGGAGGGGCTGCGCGACCAGATCGTGATGGCCGAGACCGCGCTGGCAGCCGCGGCATCGGCCCAACGGGCGGCCAGGGGGGGGGCCAACGGCGGCGTGGACGCATCGGACGCTGCGCTCGGGATGGCACGCGAACGCGCGCGCGAGGCGCTGGAGCTGCCGCTGGTGGATAACGCCATCCCGGAGGAGGCCGTCTGGCAGTGCACCACCTGCGGCTGGTGTGTCGAGGGCTGCCCGGTGCTCATCGAGCACGTCGACAGCATCGTCGAGATCCGGCGCAACCTGGTCCTGGAGGAGTCGCGCTTCCCGAAGGAGCTGAACGCCGCCTTCCGCAACATGGAGACCGCCGGCAACCCGTGGGGTCAGCCGAAATCGGCGCGTCTCGACTGGGCCAAGGGTCTCGAGGTGTCGGTCGTCGGCCGCGACCCGTTGCCGGCGCCGCCGCCACGGGCGCCGGACGGGCCGTGGCGCACGATCTACGGCCGGGGCCGCCAGGATGGGCCGATCCTCTACTGGGTCGGCTGTGCGGGCGCCTTCGACGACCGCAACCGGCGCGTGGTGCGGGCGATGGCCCAGCTGCTGCGGCAGGCCGGCGTGCCGTTCGCCGTGCTGGGCTCTGGCGAGACGTGCAGTGGCGATCCGGCTCGGCGAGCCGGCAATGAGTACCTCTTCCAGATGCTGGCCGAGGAGAACGTGGCGACTCTCACCGACGCGCACACGCTGCACGGCGTGCGAACC
>CBFGSY010000003.1:0-40623 GCA_965651545.1 uncultured bacterium
GGCTCGCGGGCGTCAACGGCGGCGCGGGTGGCCCGGTGCTGGGGATGGCGCCGGAGCCGGTGGGCGATCAGACCATGCGACGGGCTGGCCACGAAGGCGAGCAGGAAAAAGCCGGTGGCGAGCAGCACGATTGTGCCGCCGGACTCGAGCCCCAGGTGGAACGACAGGTAGTAGCCGACCACACCCGAGGCGACGCCAATCGCGCCACCAAGCAGCAGCATCGGCACGAAGCGATCGACCAGCAGCCTGGCGGTGGCAGCTGGGGTGACCAGCAGTGCCAGGATCAGGACGATCCCCACCGCCTGGATGCCGATCACGATCGTGATCGTCAGCACCACCAGCAGCAGCGCGTCCAGTGCGCCGATCGGGTAGCCCAGCGCGGCGGCGAGCGTGCGATCGAATGAGACGAGCAGCAGCTCCTTGTGGAAGGCCGCCAGCACCGCGAAGGTGACCACGGCCACCCCTGCGCTGAGCCAGATGTCAGCGACCGAGACGCCCTCCAGGTTCCCGATGAGGTAGCCGGTCAAATCGTCTTCGTTCGGCCCACCGGGTCCAATGAGCACGACGCCCAGGGCAAAGGCGCCGGCGAAGAAGATGCCGATGGCTGCATCCTCCCGAATCCTGCCACTGCGTGAGACCAGGGCGATGGCCAGCGCCGTCAGCAGCCCCGCAACCAGCGCACCGCCCAGGATGCTGCTGCCGATCAGGAAAGCGACCACGATCCCGGGGAAGACTGAGTGTGAGATCGCATCGCCGATGAACGCAAGGCGGCGGACGATCACGTACGCACCGATCGCCCCGCAGGCGGCTCCCACCATCGAGACTTCGACCAGGGCGCGCACCGCGACGTCCTGGGCGAGCGGATCGGTCAGCCAGCTCATGCCTCTTCCTCCCGGTCGTGGTGCCCGCCGGCGTGGACATGGCGGTGCCCCCCATCCGCCACGATCAGGAGCTCGCCGCCGAACGTTTCGTGCAGGATCGGCGGCGTGAAGGTGGTGGCTGGTGGACCGATGGCGACGATCCGTCGGTTGACGAAGCACAGGTAATCGGCGTTCTCAGCGGCTGACTCCAGGTCATGGGTTGCGTACGCGATTGTCGAGCCGGCTGCGCGCAGCTCCCTGAACAGGTCGAGGATCAGAACCTCGGTCGGCCGGTCAACGCCGTTCATCGGTTCATCCAGCAGCAGAACGCTTGCGTTCTGGACGAGCGCTCTGGCAAGGAAGACCCGCTGCTGCTGGCCTCCGGAAAGCGCGCCGATCTGCTGGCCGCCAAGCTCCGCGATCTCTACCTGGCTCATCGCCGCCTCGGCCGCCCTCACGTCGCCGCGGCCTGGCCGTCGCAGCCAGCCGACCCGCGGGTATCGGCCCATCAGGACCACCTGCTGCGCGGAGATCGGGAAGGTCCAGTCCACCGCCTCGCGCTGCGGAACGTAGGCCACTTCCGCGCGCCGCCCTGTGATCGGCCTGCCGTCGAGCTCGATCGTGCCGCTCAACGATGGCGTAAGTCCCAGGATCGCCTTCAGCAGCGTGCTCTTGCCGGCCCCGTTGGGACCGATGATGGCCGTGATCGAGCCGCGGGGCATGGCCAGTGTCGCGTCCATCAATGCCACGCCGTCGCCGTAGCCAGCTGCGACGTCACGAAGCCGCAGGCCGTCGTTCTCCATCGCAACCTTAATGATATTCAGTCTCGCTTATGCTACCGTTCAGGTCATGCCCAGGGCAATTCCCATCTCCGACAGGCTGAAGGATGCTGGCGAGCGCGTCACCAGCCAGCGCCTGCTGATCGCGGCCGAGCTCGGCCGCGCGGACCGCCAGCTGACGGCAGATGAGCTCTATGCTCGGTTGCAACGCACCCAGCCCCACATCGGCCGGGCCACCATCTTCCGCACCCTGGAACGTCTGGCTGACCACGGGCTCGCTCGCCGCCTCGAGCGGGATGGGCACGTCTACGCTTACGTTACCTGCCAGCCCGAGCATCACCACCACCTGGCCTGCACGAGCTGCGGACGCGTCGAGGACGTTGGTGAGTCGATCATCGGGCCGCTGATTGACCGCCTGGGACGCGATCGGGGCTTCCGGGTGGACGATGCACGGCTGGACTTCTACGGCCGCTGTGCCTCGTGCCAGGCGGATGACGAGAGGTGACCGATCCAGCGCTGACCATCGAGCGGGTCATCTCCGACGAGCTGCGCGACTGGTTGATGACCGGTCGCCGTTATCCCGTCCTGGCAGTCAACACCCCCGACGGCGCGCCGAGCCAGTCGGTCATGTGGTTCGACATGGATCCTGACGATCCCGACGCGATCCTGATGAACACCAAGGTCGGGCGCGCGAAGGACCGATACCTCCGTCGTGACCCGCGCGTCAGCCTCTGCTTTGAGGAGGACCTGACGTGGGTGGCGCTGCGCGGTCGGGTGGAGCTCGACGATGACCGCGAGCGCGCGCTGGCGGACATCCAGCGCCTGGCGGTGCGCTACGGCGACGACCCGCGCGACTTCGTTGGCCAGACGCGGGTCACGATCAGGATGCGAGTCGAGAAGGTCATCCTGCACCTGTAGGTCCGCCGCCGCCGCGTCTCGACTTGCGGCCTTGCGCTGCTGTCGAGCCTCTCAGTGCAGCACAGCCGCACGGCCGCGCGGCCGCACTGAGGGCCCTGACAGGGTCGCGTCAGCAGCCGAGGGTCGCTCGCCGAGTACGCTGTCCGATATGCGGACCGTCCTCTTGGCCGGCGGGACCGGAGGGGCGAAGGTCGCCGACGGCCTGCAGCAGGTCCTGGCACCCGGCGAGCTGACGGTCATCGTCAATGTCGGCGACGACACCGAGCGCCATGGCCTGCTGGTATGCCCGGACCTGGACACGATCCTGTACACGTTGGCTGGCCTGGCCGACGAAGACCAGGGCTGGGGCGTGGCAGGCGACACGTTCACGGCCATGGCCATGTTCGAGCGCTACGGGGACGAGACGTGGTTCCGCATTGGCGATGCCGACCTGGCGACCCACGCCCGCCGTAACCAGCTGCTGGCCGACGGATCCAGCCTGACCGATGCCACCGCTGCGATGGCATCCGCACTGGGAGTGCCCAGCCGGCTGCTGCCGGCCACCGATGATCGGTTGCGAACCATCGTCCTGACCGATGACGGCGAGCTCGATTTCCAGACGTATTTCGTGCGGCGCAGCCAGGCGGACGAGGTGCGCGAGCTGCGATTCGAAGGTGCTGAGGCCGCACGTCCCAGCGAGGCCGTGCTGCAGGCTATTGGGGAGGCGGAGCTGATCGTGATCGGTCCATCCAACCCGCTCGTCAGCATCGGTCCAATCCTTGCCATCCCGGGTCTGCGTGAGGCGCTGACCGCGGCCGGCGGGGCGAAGATCGGGGTCAGCGGCATCGTGGCCGGGAAGGCCATCCGCGGGCCGGCGGACAAGATGCTGGCCACGCTGGGCCACGAGCCGTCCGCCCGGGGAGTGGCCGCCCTCTACGCCGGCCTGATCGAGCAGTTCGTGATCGACGAGGCGGACGCCGCGCTCGCCCCCGAAATCGTGGCACTGGGCATGCGCGTCAGCGTGCTGCCCACGCTGATGCGCAACCAGGCGGACCGCGCCCGGGTGGCCCGTTCCATCATCGACATGGCCTGACGCTATGCTGAGCCGATGAGCGGCGTCCGCATCATCGTGCCGCACCGTGGGCTGCCGGCGGCCAAGACCCGCCTGGCGCCGGTGCTTGGCCCTGAGGAACGGATCGCACTCGCGCGAACGCTGCTGGCCGGGGTACTGCGCGTCGCACGCCAGGCTGCCGATGACGTGGTCGTCATCAGTCCCGCTGCGGCGCTCGAGCCGATCGCGACCGAGGCGGGCGCCCGACTGGTCGTACAGCGCGGCCTGGGCCTCAACGAGGGGCTCAACCAGGCGCGTGGCGAGGCGCTGGCAGAGGGCGTCGAGCTGCTGGCCGTCCTGCACGGGGACCTGCCGAACCTGGCGGCGGCAGACGTCCGGGAACTGCTTTCCGTGGTGCACGGCGAGCGCGGCGTCGCCGTCGCGCCGGACCGTCGCGGCGCCGGCACCAATGGCCTGGCGCTGCGTCCACCGGGGATCATCGGCTTCCGGTTCGGCGCTGGCTCGTTGGCGGCACATGTTGCGGAGGCCGAGGCGGCGGGCGTTCAGGCCACGCTCGTGCAACGTCCCGGGCTGGCCTTCGACCTGGACACGCCCGAGGACCTCGCTCGCTGGCTGGAGCTCGGCGACGCGGCATGATCTCGCTGATCCCGCTGCAGGGGATCCCCGAGGTCAGGCCAGGCGACGACCTTGCGGAGATGATCGCGGCGGCGGTGGCCGCCGCCGGCATCGGCCTGGCCGATGACGACGTCCTGGTGGTGACCCAGAAGGTCGTCTCCAAGGCGGAGGGGCGCGTGGTGGACCTGGCGACCATCGAGGCGCGGCCGGAGGCGCGCGAGTGGGCCGCGCGCTGGGGCAAGGATCCGCGCCAGGTGGAGCTGGTCCTGCGCGAGAGCGCCGAGGTCATGCGCATGGCGGATGGCGGTCTGATCATCTCGCGCACCCACCACGGCTTCGTCTGCGCCAATGCGGGCGTGGATCTATCGAACACTGGCGGCGCGGAGCTCGCGACTCTGTTGCCGGTCGACCCGGACGGCTCGGCCAGTGCCCTGCGCGAGCGACTGGGGGAGCTGGTCGGCGCGCGGCCGGCGGTCGTCATCTCCGACTCGTTCGGACGGCCGTGGCGGAATGGCATCGTCAACGTGGCTGTCGGGGCGGCAGGGATCGACGTGCTCGTTGACCTGCGCGGCAGTCCCGACGCGCAGGGGCGCGAGATGCGCGCGACGGTGATTGCCGCCGCCGACGAGCTTGCCTCGGCCGCCGACCTGGCCGGCGGCAAGGTTGGGCAGCTGCCGGTGGTACTGGTCCGGGGCTACTCGTACGGCCGCGCCGAAGCCGATGCCGGCGCTGCTGCCCTGGTCATGGCACGCGAGCAGGATCTCTTTCCCTAGCACGAAACGTGCAGCGGGTGCCTCGGGGAGGACCCGAATGACCGTCAAAAGCCTTGCCATGGGCCGATATCGGCTCGAGCGTGAGATCGCCTCGGGCGGCACTGCGCGCGTATTTCGGGCCTGGGATGTAAAGCTCGATCGGGCGGTCGCGGTCAAGCTGCTCCATCCGCACCTGCTCACCGATGAGGCAGCCCGCCAGCGCCTGGTTGCCGAGGCCACTGCGGCGACTGCGCTTTCGCATCCGGGCATCGCCCATGTCTACGACGTCTCCGGTGACCGCGATGAACCGATCCTGGTCATGGAGTTGGTCGACGGCGAGCCCCTCTCAGCCTTGCTGGCGCGGGACGGGGCGATGGCTCCCGACGATGCCGCTCGCCTGGCTGCCGAGGTGGCCGAAGCGCTTTACCACGCGCATCAACAGGGAATCATCCACCGCGACGTGAAGCCGGTCAACGTGCTGGTCGAGCGGGGCACCGGCAGGGCGCGTCTGATCGACTTTGGCATCGCTCGCAGCCTCGAGCACTCGGCTCCCTCCATCACTCAGACCGGCACTTCGCTTGGCACACCGCGCTACATGGCGCCGGAGCAGCTCGCCGGAGAGCCGGTCGGTCCGCGGACGGACCTGTGGGGCCTCGGCGCCACGCTCTTCGAGATGGTCACCGGCAACCCGCCATTCGACGGCCCGACGCCACTCGCCATCTCGCGCCAGCAGGCGGCGGGACCCCCGCCACTTCCGACCGTGGACCGCGGGCTGGACGAGCTGGTGGCTACCTGCCTGGCGTTCGAGATCGGCGACCGGCCGTTGCATGCCAGTGCGCTGGCGGCGGCGCTGCGGGCCTGGCTGGCTGGCGATCGGATCGCCAGCGGAGCGGCGCTCAGCGCTGCCGAGACACGGGTGGTGCCGGTATCGCCGCCTCCAGAGGAGGCGCCCGAGCCCATGGACGGGCAGCGACGACGGATGACGCCGTTCGCCGTGGCCGTGGCGGCCGTCCTGCTCATCGCGGCGCTCGCCGGCGTGGGATTCGCCCTGAATGGCGCGACGCCGCCGGTCGCGGCGGCGCCGTCGCGCACTGCAACGCCGTTGCCGACAGCGGACTGGCGGGCCGCACTCCTTGGCACCTACCTCGACGCGTGCGGCGAGTCGCTGGATCGGTCAGAGCTGAGCGGCATGACGCAGTCGGAAGCGTCCGACTTCATCGATGAGCAGGTCGCTGCATGCCTGGATGAGGGCACCAAGGCCCAGGGGACGGGGAAGGGAAAGGGCAACGGCGGCGGCGGCCAGGGGAACGGAGGCGGACCCGGCCACGACTAGGGCCGGGTCGTAGCAGCGTCAGCCGGCGATTGGCTGCAGGAAGAGGCTGACGATCTCGCCACCCTCCACCCGGAAGTTCGCCTCCACGTGCATCGAAGGCACCCCAGGCCGCATGACCGTCACATCGGCGATGTAGCTGGCGCCCATATCGCGGCTGTCGTTGGTGTACATCCGGAAGCCGTCGCCGGCCCGGACGAACCAGCCTCCCACCCGATCGCGGCCGCGCAGGTTGGTCCGCTCGTCAGATCCTGGCACGCTGATCCCCATCACGGCGTTTTCGGCGAACAGGTCAACCGCCTTTTCGCGCTGATCGTCGTTGATCAGCTCCATGAACAGGTCAACGGTCTCGGTGGCTCCCATACAAAAATTGTAGCCGCAGCCCGGTGGCCCGAGAGTGCTGGGTGGCGTAGCGTTCCATGGTGGTGCTGGATGACCTAGACAAGGTCGCGCGTAAGGCGCTCGCCGCCTCCAACCTCGGGACTCTGCCGCCGGAGGTTATCGCCGAACTGTCGGCAGGCGCCACGCGCCTTACCATCCCGGCTCGGGGTACCGTGCGTCACCACGACGAGAATTCGCCACATCTCGAACTGGTGTTGACCGGGCTCATCCGCGTCCAGGTTTCGGCGACCGACGGTCGGATGATGACGGTCCGATACTGTCGTGCCGGTGCCTTGATCGGCGCGGCGACTCTATATACCGAGGTAGTAAGGCCCTTCAGTATCGCGGCGCTCGCTGATTCCGAGCTCCTCCGCTTTCGTCCGATGACCGTTCGCGAATGGGCTGATCGCGACTCCCGAGTGGCACGGGCGCTGCTGACCGAAACGAGCGAGCGGGTTATGGCCTTCGTGGCGGAGTTCTCCGGTCATGCCTTCGGAAACGTTCCAACGCGCATCGCCCGACACCTCCTCGACCTCGCCTCGGACCAGCAGCATACAAACGAGCTCGCGGCGTCGATCAGCCAGCAAGAGCTTGCGGATGCGGTCGGCAGCGTGCGTGAGGTGGTCGTACGCGTCCTCCACGAGTTCCGCGAAGAAGGGATCGTAGAGACGAGGCGAGACCGGATCATCATCCGCAATCCGGAACGACTATCCGGCATTGGCTCGCCGTCCTGGAACGAAAGTTCCTGACTGAGGGGCGCAAGCGCGCAATTCTCAACGTTATGACCGCACAGATTGACACGGTCTCCTTCGCCAGTTCGACCGCCTATCGCCGGCTCGAGCGGTCCTTCCGTGGTGAGCTGGTCCGACCGGGGGATCCGTCATACGCGTTGCGGCGCACCGTATGGAACGGATCGATCGACCGCCGCCCAGCGCTGATCGCGCGGTGCGGTGACGTGGAGGACGTCGTCGCCGCACTAGCGTTCGCACGGCGGGCGAAACTCGCCATTGCCGTCCGCAGCGGAGGTCACAGCTTCCCAGGGTTGTCAGTCTGCGATGGGGGAATCGTGATCGACCTGGGATCGATGAAGCAGATCCACGTCGACCCTCGACGAGGCACGGTACGCGCGCAAGCGGGTGTCCTCCTCGGTGAGCTAGACCGCGCCACGCAGGCGTACGGCCTGGCGGTGCCGACTGGCTCGGTGACATCCACAGGCCTGGCTGGCCTGACACTCGGCGGCGGCTTTGGATGGCTGATGCGCAAGCACGGACTGACGATCGATCAGCTGCTGTCCGTCGAGATCGTCACTGCTGATGGCAAGGTCTTAGAAGCGAGCGGAACCACGAACGCCGATCTGTTCTGGGGCGTGCGTGGCGGAGGAGGCAACTTCGGCATCGTGACCGAGTTCGAGTACCGTCTTCATTCCGTCGGTCCGAAGGTGCTGTCTGGCTTCACACTTTGGCCGATCGAGGAAGCACCACTGGTGGCGCGGTACTACCGCGACTGGGCTGCGTCCGTGTCCGATGAGCTCACCACCGCGCTCGTCCTACGCCGAGCTCCTGCCATGGAACCGATCCCGGAAGCAATGCACGGGACGCCGGTGATCGTTGTGGCATGTTGCTGGGCCGGCTCGCTCGATCGCGGCGCCAAGGTGCTCCAACCGTTGCGGCAGTTCGGGGAACGCGCGGTCGACCTGACTGCGGTCCGCCCCTTCGTCGAGCAGCAGGCGATGTTCGATCCAAGCTTTCCGCCGGGCATTTGGGTCCATTCGAAAGCCACCGACGTTGCCGTGCTGTCGGATGACGTCCTGGACATTCTGCTCGCCTACTCCGCGCGGATGACATCCCTCCGCTCCGGGATCATCGCGTGGCAGCTGGGCGGCGCGGTCTCTCGCGTTGGCGATTTCGATACAGCGTTCGGGAGTCGTACGAGTGGCTACCTCGTTGATATTGTCGGCGTGACGGACTCGGCTGACGGATTCGCAGAGCAGCGCGAATGGGCACGGGACTGCTGGGCCGCCCTCTCCCCCTACCATGCGGGCGTTTACGTCAACTGGCTGATGGAGGAGGGCGAGCAGAGGGTGCGCGAAGCGTATGGCCAGCGCCGTTACGAGCGCCTCCAGGCCCTGAAGCGCCAGTACGACCCAGAGAACGTCTTTCGTTTGAACCAGAACATCCCACCGCGCTAAGCCTGGCGCCGCTCAATCAATGGCATATCCCCGATTGGCTCAACGCTAGACTCCAGCGCTCATGCAGCGAGATCGCCTTCGAATCGGGCTCATCGGGTGGGGAACGATGGGCCAGGCGCTCGGCGAGCTGGTGGCGACGGGCCCGCTGCCCATTGAGCTGCTTCGCGTCGCGGTGCGCGATTCTGGGCGGGCGCGGGCGACCGCGCCGCCACCCGGCGTCGACATCGGTCCCGTGGAGGACCTTCTGGCGGACGACCGGCTGGATGCCGTCGTGGAGCTGGCAGGCGGGATCGATGCGCCGCTCGGCTGGGCGCGCGCGACCCTGGGGCGCGGACGATCCTATGTGACCGGCAACAAGGCGCTGCTGGCCACGCATGGCGGTGAGCTGGCCGATCTGGCCACGCGCTCCGGGGCGGCGCTCATGGCATCGGCCAGTGTCGGTGGCGGCACGCCCATGATCGAGATGGTCGAGCACCTTGCGGCCAGCGGCCGCGTTGCGTCGTTGCGTGGCCTGCTGAATGCGACCACCACCTACATCCTTGCGGCCATGGGCGAGGGCAGCACCTACGACGACGCGCTGGCTGCCGCCCAAAGGGCTGGCTACGCGGAGCCCGACCCCTCCTTCGACGTGGAGGGACGCGACGCGGCCCAGAAGATCGCGATCTTGGCATCGGTCGCCTGGGGCCGATGGTTGCCCGAGCACGAGGTTGCGACGCGGGGTATCGTCGGCGTCCACGTCACCCCAGGCGAGACTCGACGCCTGCTGGCGGTGGCGAACGAACGCGAGATGAGAGTGGAACCGATGGAGCTGCAGCCCGGCGACGCGATGGCCGCCGTATCGGGCATCACCTGCCTACTGGAGGTCACCTCGAGCGATGGCTCCGTCTTCCGCCTGTCCGGTCCCGGCGCCGGCGGCCCGGCCAGCGTTGGCGCCACCTACGCCGATCTCGCGCGTCTGCTGGCCGGCGAGCGTCCGATCCTGTTCGCGCCGCTGAGCGCGTCATGAGCGACTGGCCCGTTGTCGGCGTTGCCGGCGCCCGGGGCGTGGTCGGCGGCGTCTTCCTCTCCATCCTGGCCGATGCCGGCCTGCCGGCCGGCTCGCTGCGCGCTTTCGGGTCGGAGGAGCGAACGGTCGCCTACGACGACGCATCGGTGCCCGTGCGGCGACTCGACGACGCGGCCGCGGCTGAGCTCGACCTGCTGTTCCTGGCCACCGATGGCGCCACCTCGCGAGAGATCGTTGAGGGGCCGGGTCGGGTGGTTCCGCTGATCGTGGACAACTCGAGCGCCTACCGCCTCGACCCGCAGGTCCCGCTGGTCGTGCCCGAGGCGAATGGCAGCGCGCTGGCCAGCCGCGTACGCAACGTCGTCGCTAACCCGAACTGCACCACCGCGGCGGCGGTGGTGGCGCTCGCCCCGATCCGCGACCTGGCCGGCCTGGAGTCGGTCGACCTTGCCTCCTACCAGGCGGTCAGTGGCGCCGGCCGGGCGGGGCTGGACGCCTATGAAACGGAGCGCGCCGCCAGTGGAGTGGCGGCCGCGGAGGGGAGTCCCTTCCACGGCCGGATCGCGGACAACGTGGTGCCGCAGATCGACGTTCTCGATGACGAGGGCTGGACCGGCGAGGAGCGCAAGATCATGGCGGAGCTGCGCAAGATCCTGGAGCTGCCGGACCTCGACGTGACGGCGACGGCGGTGCGTGTGCCGGTCCACACCGGTCACTCGGTGGCGCTGCACATCCGGACGAAGCGCGACGTGCCGCTGAGGTCCGTCATGGAGGCGCTGGCATCGGCCCCTGGCGTCGAGTACCGCCACGCGACCGGCAGCAACCGGCACCCGATGCCGCTGGACGTGGTCGGGCGCGATCCGGTGCTCGTCGGCCGGCTGCGCGCCATCCCCGGCCGCGAGCGGGGCATCGCGCTGTTCCTGACCTCGGACAACCTGCGCAAGGGAGCTGCGCTGAACGCGATCCAGGTGGCCGCCTGCGCCGACCAGGAGCGCTTCGGTCGGCTCGTTCCACCGGGGCGTTAGAGCTGGGTCCGGGTCGGAGGGGTACCATCGGGTCTACCGTTACACCCCTCGTGGCGGTGGGCGGCCGGGGAACCCTCTAGTAGGAGATCGTGCGGTGTCCTTCCCGCAGCTTGTCCGCGACTTCCTGGCGGAGCAGTACGCGGAGCATCCGGTTCGGTCCAGCGGCATGGGCCTGACCGAGTTCGACGAGCAGCTCGACGACATGTCCGGCGACGCTTTCGAGCGCCGCGCGACGGCCGCCAAGGCCTGGCGCAGCCAGTTCGCCGCCTTCACCGACGAGGAGCTCAGCTTCGACGAGGCCATCGACCGCGACCTGATCGTGGGCAGCCTGGCCGAGCAGTCGATCTATGACGATTGGCGGGTCTGGGAGCGCCATCCGGACACGTACCTCAACCCGGGCATGCGCGGCGTCTTCGTCCTCTTCCTGCACCAGCTGCGCCCCGAGCGGGAACTTGCTGCATCGGCCGCCGCCCGGCTGCGGCAGGTGCCCGACACGCTCGCTGCCGGCCGTGCCAACCTCCGTCCCGCGCTGGTGCCCGATATCCTGCTGGATCGGGCCATCAACCAGGCGCGCGCCGGCGCGCACTACACGCGCGAGCTGCTGCCGGGGCAGGTGGCCGAGGAGAACCGCGCTGAGCTGGCCGAGGCCGGTGCCGTGGCCGGCGACGCGTACGAGCGCTATGCCGACTTCCTGGAATCGCTGCGCCCGCAGGCCAACGGCGACTGGTCCTTCGGCGAGGAGCGCTACAACGCCGTCCTGCGCGACGCGGAGATGCTCACCTTAGATGCCCGGGCCCTGCGCGAGCGCGGCCGCCAGCAGCTCGACGAGCTGACCGGTCAGCTTCGATCAACCGCCAAGGAGATCGGGGGCTCGGAGGATTGGCATGCCCTGGTGCTGGAGCTGAACAAGGACCGACCGGCAACCCCGGAGGACATGCGCCGCGGCTACGAGGAGTGGACCGAGCGCGCCCGCGGCTTCCTCGCCGATCGGGGGTTGGTCAGCTTCCCGGCCGGTGAAGAGTGCGACGTGGTGCCGTCGCCGCCGTTCCAGCGCCCGGTGCTGGCCGTCGCTTCGTACATCGCCCCGCCCAGCTTCGCCGAGACGATGCGTGGCCATTTCTTCGTGCCCTACCCGCCGGATGGCGCCAGCGACGATGAGATCGGCAAGCGCCTGGAGTCGAATGCCTATCCGGCCATCCCGACCACTGCCGTGCACGAGGCCTACCCCGGCCACCACTGGCACCTGGTCATGGCGAAGGGCAATCCCTCGCACGTCCGACAGCTGTTCGGCACCAGCTACTTCGCCGAGGGCTGGGCGCTCTACGCCGAGCGCATGATGGAGGAGAACGGCTTCTACGACGACCTGCGCCACGTGATGTACCGCTACGAGGCCACCCTCTTCCGGGCGGCCCGCATCGTGGCCGACACCAGCCTGCACCTGGGTGAGATGACCCACCGTGAGGCGGTCGACTTCATGCTTGCCAACTCGTCCATGACCGAGCCGACCGCGGTGGCCGAGGTGACGCGCTACTGCTCGTGGCCGACCCAGGCCAGCTCGTACCTCACCGGCTGCCTGGAGATCCTGCGCATCCGGGACCGATACCTCTCGGCTCGCGAGACCGATGCCTCCGACGTGGCAGCCCTGCGCGATTTCCACGACGTGATCACCGCATCCGGCACGCTGCCCATCGCCCTCGCCGAGCGGGCGGTGATGGCGTCGCTGCCAGGAGCTTCATGACCGCTGTCGCCTCCGATCTCGATCGCCTGGCCGATGCCTACTGGCTGGCGGTGCTCGAAGCCGATCCGTTGGAGGCGACGGCTCTCGGCGAGCGCGGATATGACGACCGGCTGCCGGACATCTCGCCGCAGGGTCGCGCAGCATCCATCGGCCGATTCGAGGAGATCCTCCGCGCGGCCGCCCTACAGGCTGAGCCCTCCGACCCGGAGCAGCGGCTGACGCTCGCCTGCCTGCGCCAATCGGGGGCGGCGACGCTGGCATTCCTGCGAGCCGACGCGGACGCCTACACCGTGGACACTACCTGGGGACTGCAGACGGCGATGCTGACGGCGACCAGCTACCAGCCGTTGCGCGACGCGGCTGACGGCCACTCCATGGTTGCCCGCTGGGCGGCGATGGCGCCGACGCTCGACCAGATGGCAGCCAACCTGCGACGGGGGATGGAGGACCGACGCCCGCCAATCCGCACCTCGGCCGAGCGCGTCGTCGAACAGCTGACCGATCTACTGGCCACGCCCGATGCGCAGGGACCGCTGCTGGCGCCACTCAAGGCAGGTCCTGGGTCCCGCTGGGCTCCAGATGACTGGCGGCGTTTCGCGACCGAGCTCGAAGTGGTCGTCGGCGGGAGGGTGCGCCCGGCGGTCGAGCGATTCCTGGCCTTCCTGTTAGACGACGTTCTGCCGCGGGCGCGCGCCGACGACCAGGTCGGAATCGGCAGCCTGCCTGGCGGCGACGAGCTGTATCGGTCGCTGGTCAAGGCCCATACCACTACCGACCTGGAGCCGGACGCGGTTCATGCGCTGGGCCTGCGCGAGGTCGAGCGCATCGATGCCGAGACAGCGGAGCTCGGCAGTCGAGTACTGCGCGCGACCTCGCTGCGCGAAGTGCACGAGGCGCTCCGAGCGGATCCAGCGCTGCACTTTCAGAACGGGGAGCAGATCGAAGAGATCGCCCGCACATCACTCGCTCGCGCCCAGGCCGCGACGGCGCACTGGTTCGGCCGCCTTCCCGTCACGCCGTGCGAGGTGGCGCGCATGCTGCCTCACGAGGAGAAGCACTCGACGGTCGCCTACTACCGCCCGCCCGCCGCCGACGGCAGCCGACCTGGGCGCTACTACATCAACACCTCCGAACCGGCCACCCGTCCGCGGTATGAAGCTGAGGCGCTCGCCTTCCACGAGGCGGTGCCGGGGCACCACTTGCAGACGGCGCTGGGCCAGGAGCTGACCGCGTTGCCGGCCTTCCGGCGCCACGCGGGCACCACTGCCTACGTCGAGGGCTGGGGCCTGTACAGCGAACGCCTGGCCAACGAGATGGGCCTCTACTCCGGCGAGACCGACCTCCTGGGCATGCTCTCGTACGACTCGTGGCGCGCGTGCCGGCTGGTGGTCGACACCGGGATGCATGCCATGGGCTGGTCGCGCCAGCAGGCCATCGGCTTCATGACCGATCACTCCGCGCTGGCGACCAACAACATCGCCAACGAGGTTGACCGCTACATCGGCCGGCCCGGCCAGGCACTGGCCTACAAGGTCGGCCAGCTGGAGATGCTGCGGCTACGGTCGGAGACACAGCAGCGCTTGGGAGCAGCCTTCGATATCCGCCGCTTCCATGATGCGGTGCTCACCCACGGCGCACTGCCGCTCACCACGCTGGCCGAGTCGCTGGCAGCCGACCTGTAATCGGGCGGGGTCAATCGCGCGGATAGCGCTTCAGTTCCCACCAGTGCTGGTAGTCGCGCGATAGGTAGGTCACATCCGGCAGCAGCGGCAGGCCGGCGTCGAAGTAGGCGTTGAACAGGATGCGGAACTGGTTCACCGGGCTGACCGAATCGTGGAATCCGTGCGCGGCGGCATCCACGCCCGGGTAGCGAACGGCGTTGAGGATCCCGTACTTCTCCTGGATCTCCTCGTCGGTCGCCTCGAACCATTGGAAGCCACCCTGCTGGACCTGGAAGCGGTACGGGAACGGGCCCTCATCGGCCTGGAGAACGATGATCGGGTCGGTCTCGGCATTTGACTCCAGGATGCGGTCGATGGCAGCCAGCATGCGCTGGTTCGCCCACGTCAGCTGGGCGAGGTATTCGTCCACATAACCCCGCTCGCGGGCCTCCTCCGGCGTTGGCAGGGAGCCATCGGCGTCGAAAACATAGGGATCGTGGGGAACGAGCAGGTGCGCGAACACGTAGGTCGGGCCCGGCCGCCCGGCGCTTTCCTCCAAACGGTCGAAGGCGTACAGCGTCGTCGAGCGGGCGAGATCGAACTCGGCGGTCGCCTCCTCGTCATTGAAGGCTGTCTGCTCCGCCTCGGACGCGAAGAGCGTCATCAGGGTCGTGGCCCACAGCGCAGTCGAGAACTCGGCGTAGTCCTGGAAGCGCAGGGCAACGTCGGCGTCCACGTTGCGGGCCGTCGGCTCCCAGTAGTTGCCGATGTGCACGTAGCCGTAGCCCAGCCGCTTCAGGGCGGCCGGCACCGCCAGGTGATTGCCAAGCGCGGCGTACACCTTGCCGAATTCATCGCCTGGTGTGCCGCGCAACTGGGCCATGTCGAGGTAGTCCATGCTCAGCGAGCTCGCGAGCGAGGGGGCCGTCTTGAAGTAATTCGCCCGACTCTCTCGCGCGACGGTGAAGCCTCGCCGTTCGAGCTCGCGGAGGAAAGGCTCGTTGTCGAATTCGTAGAGGCTGGCCAACGTCTCCGAGGACGCGTAGCGGTCCAGGATGATGTAGTAGATGTCCCGCTTCTCGGCGGGAGCGACCAGCGACACCTCTTCGCTGCCCGTCAGGGCACGTGCCGCGTTCGGCTGCGACGCGTAGGTCGCCACCCGGTATCCATTCAGGGCGAGCAGCAGGAGCGCGGCCAGGTTCAGGAAGCTCCCTGCCGTCAGCGCCCATCGGCCTCCGCGCCAGTGACGGGCCAGCCAGATGAGCGCCAGCCCCCCGAGGGCGAGGGCGAGCCAGATCGCCGCCAGCAACCACGCACCCGGCAGGAAGCCGGCGACCGACCGCCAGACGTGCCCGAACGAGAAGAAGAGGATCAGCAGCCAACTCGCCAGCACGGCGCCCAGATGCCAGCGACGAAGCAGCAACGCGCAGCCAAGCAGCGTTCCCGCTCCGATGGCCAGGCTCAGCCCCAGCGGCGCCCAGAGCGGGGCAAGGGTGAGCTGCTGCTCGACGTTCTCGGCAAACAGGAAGAGCACGGGCACCGCCGCCACCATGACCGGGTGTAACGGCACCGACGTCCAATCGGCCCTGGAGCCACGATTGCCGGCGGCGGTTAACATCGCCACCACACTACGTTAAGGGTGGACAGGCGGCATGGGCGTGCTGGCTTACATCGATCCGGGCTCCGGAAGCCTGCTGCTGCAGGCGCTTCTGGCCGCCCTCCTGTCCATCCCGTTCCTGTTCCGCCGCGCTATCGGCGGTGCGGTCCAGCGTCTGCGAGGTGGGTCGAAACGATCCGGAACCGACGCGGACGGCTCCCAGCCGTCGGAGCACTGACCCAGCCATCGCTCGACCCGGCCTCGTTCCGGGATCCGAGCGGTCAGGTCTTTCGCCGCGACGACGTCCTGCATCGCCAGGTCAACCAGGCCGGCGCCGCTGACTGGGACGCGTTCAACGCGAGCGGATTAGCCGATGCGCTGGTGGCCGATCGGCTCATGGTCGAGCACGAGGCGGTCGACATCGGCCAGGCTGCCAGCCCGGGCGCGGTGGCCGTCATTCGACCGCGCGAGCTGCCGCTCATCTCATACCCGTACGAGTGGTGCTTCAGCCAGCTGCGCGAGGCGGCCCTGCTGACCCTGGAGCTGCAGCGCCGAGCGCTCGAGGTCGGGATGCGGCTAAAGGACGCCAGCGCCTACAACATCCAGCTCGACGCCGGCCGCCCCATCCTGATCGACACCCTCTCATTCGAGGCCGGCAACCCGACCGAGCCGTGGCCCGCCTACCGACAGTTCTGCGAGCACTTCCTGGCGCCGCTGGCCCTGGTCGCCTATCGCGACGCCCGCTGCGGCCTGATGCTGCGCGACTTCATCGACGGCATTCCCATCGATTTCGCGGCTCGCCTGCTGCCGTGGCGGACGCGGCTGCATGGAGGCCTGCTCGCGCACCTGCACCTGCACGCCGGCGCGCAGCGACGCAGCCAGGCGGCCGCTCCGACGGCTGCGCATCGGCGGCCGCGTGGTATGTCACGCACCGGCCAGGAGGCGATCCTGGACAGCCTGCGTCGCACCGTTGAGCGACTGCGCTGGCAGCCCGGCGGCCACTGGGTGCAGTACGGACAGCAGACCAGCTACAGCCAGGCGGGAGCCGAGTCGAAGCGCCGGATCGTAGAGCGCATGCTGGCCACCGCCGCTGGACACGTGGTCTGGGATCTCGGTGCCAACGTGGGCACCTACTCGACGGTGGCTGCCGGCGATGGGCGCCAGGTGATTGCCTTCGACCAGGACGCCAGCAGCGTTGAGCACCATTGGCGCACCCTGTCGGCCGAGGCCCGCGCATCGGTCCTGCCGTTGGTGATGGACCTGTCGAACCCGAGCCCGAGCCTGGGCTGGGCACTCGAGGAGCGGCGCTCAATGGTCGAGCGGGGACCGGCGGACGCGATCATGGCGCTGGCGCTGGTGCACCACCTTGCCATTGGCAACAACGTGCCGCTGGATCGCATTGCCTCGTTCTTCGCTCGACTGGGCCGCCACGCCATCGTGGAGTTCGTGCCGAAGGGCGACCCGATGACCGATCACCTGCTGGCGGCTCGTCGCGACGTCTTTCCGGACTACACGATCGACGGATTCCGGGCCGCCTTCATGCGTCCATTCAGGATCGTCGAGGAGATGCCGATCGAGGACAGCCGGCGCACCCTCTTCCTGCTGGCGGCTCGCGCGTAGGGGGGCTTGCGCTGCCGGCGTATCCTTCATGGGCGCCCGGAGGGGCACCAGCGCACTTGCGGCCATCGCGAAGAAGCCAAGCCGGACCACGTAGGCGGCAACGCCGGATCACGTAGGCAAGCCGGATCACGTAGGCGGCAACGCCGGATCACGTAGGCGGATTCTCGAGGCGGCGGCGAGATTGCAGCGGAGCCACTCCGGGCGCACTGGTGCCCTGGACAAGATTGAAGTTCCATCGGTCCCTCCGCCCCATACCGTGTGAGCATCGGTCTGGAACCGATGCCGTAAGCGGAAGTGGCATGGACACCGACCTCGTGATATCGGCGCAGCACGGCGACAAGGAGGCGTTCACGAGCCTCGCTGCCGCCCGGGCCGATCGGTACCTGGCCGTGGCGCGCAGGATTCTGCGCGACCTGGCGCTCGCCGAGGATGCGACGCAGCAGGCGCTGCTGACCATCTGGCGAGACCTCCCGCAGCTGCGCGACCCGGCGCGCTTCGACGCCTGGTCGTACCGGCTCCTCGTGCGCGCCTGCTACGCCGAGGCACGCCGGGATCGAGCCTGGACGCCCAACCTCAAGCTCCTGCCGGCTGACGAGCCGGTCGAGGATTCGATGGGCTCGATCATCGATCGGGACCAGCTGGAGCGCGGGTTCCGACGGCTTTCCCTCGACCATCGAACGGTGCTGGTTCTCCAGCACTACCTGGACCTGTCGCAGTCCGAGATCGCCGAGGTCATCGGTGTCCCGGTCGGCACGGTCGCCTCTCGAATTCATCACGCGATGCGCGGATTGCGAGCCGCGCTCGATGCCGATGCCCGCCCGATGCACCGGAGGGCCGCGCAATGAGCGCCGATCGCGATCTTCAGCGCATCGTTCGGTCGTGGCTGCGCGAAGACGGGCACGAGGATGCCGACCGCGTCCTCAACCTCGCCCTCGATGAGCTGGACACGACCCCACAGCGCCGAGCCGGTTGGCTGGCGCGGAGGTTACCAATCATGAGCAACGGTACGGTTCGCTACGGCATCGCCGCCGTGGCAGTCGCCGCCGCCGTCATCCTCGGGCTGAACTTCCTGCCGCAGGATGTCGGCGGCCCAGGACCAACCTCGACACCAACGCCCACGCCAAGCCCGAGCCCTTCAGTGCCGCCGCCGCCGATCTCTGACGGGTCGCTGGACGCGGGAACTTATTCGTTCGACTTTGAGCCCGCCATTACAGTCGACGTGCCAGCCGGCTGGGATGGGTGCTGTGGTGGGGCCGCCATCGTCGCTGGCCAAGGGCAGGGCGCCGCGATATTCGGGTATGACGATGTCACCGGCATCACCGTGTACGGCGATTCCTGCCAATGGATGGACAGCACCAAATCGCAGCCGCGGGGCGCGGAGGCGATCGCAGCTGCCCTGGCCGCGCAACCCGGCCGAGCGGGCACGGACCCGACCGAAGTCAGCGTTGGCGGCACACGAGCATTTCATGTCCGGCTCACCGTCCCCGTAGACCTCGAAACCGCGGTCCAGCCGGACGGTGACGCCGACTTCATTGGCTGCGATGGAAAGCAGTACCGGACCTACGAGACGGTTGCGGGCAGCATCCGATACCAGCAGGGGCCTGAGCAGGTCGACGACTTTTACATCGTCGACGTGGCCGGCCGCACCTTGTTGTTCGACCTGAGCCACTTCCCACGACGATCGATTTCCCAGGTGGATGAACTCGAGGCGATGCTCGCCTCAATCCAGATCGACTGACAGTCGGTGACGGCGTACGGGATCGGCTTCCCGCTCCCGTGCGCCCACGCCTCAGACCGGGCCGCGATCTTTCCGGAAGCCCCGTTACCAGCGCTCTTCGTGGATGATCTCGTCAAGTGATACGCGGCCGCCTGGCTTGTTCGGGGCGCTGAGTTTCGAGGTATCCGCCGGGTAGCCGAAGGAGAGCAGGAAGTCGCAGCGCCGGTCATCGGGCAGGCCCAGCAGGCGGCCGGCGAGATCGAGGTCGTACACCGTGGCCGGCACGCTGCCGATGCCCAGCTCCCAGGCCGCCAGCACCATGTTCTGGGCCGCACGGCCGATGTCCCACATCAGGGTCCGAAGCTGATGCTCATTCCTGGCGTGCGGCCGGATCAGGGCGATGGCCAGGGTCGCGCCCGCGAGGTGGTCAGCGTAGCGGCCGACGCGAGACAGCTCGCGCAGGTGATCGCGATCACGGACGACGACGAACGCCCAATCCTGTCGGTTCTTCGAGCTGCCCGTCCGCCGCCCCGCGTTCAGGATCCGCCCGAGCGCCTCGGGAGGGATCGGCTCGTCAGAGAACTCGCGCACCACCCGGACGGAGTTGATCGCGTTCCAGGTTTCCATCTGCGCATCCGCCCTCGCCGCTACGGTGTTCGAGTTGTAGCCGATCTTGCCAAATCGCGACGTGGTCGACCTTAGGCGAGGATTGGCGAGGATTCACTATCAAGGTGGCCTCGGCGACCCACGCTTACGCTCATCCATAGCCGATCGCCTTTGCTCCGGACTCCTGTGTTGCGGCTAAGCGCGATCAGGCCGCGATTTGGCAGGATCTCGGACGGCGCACCGCGACTGGAGCAGGCATCACCTGTCCACCGCGATTCGGATGCGCTTGTTGATGCGGCCCTTTGACTCGTAACCGGTGACCTGCACGCGACCGATCTCGGAGGTGCGGGTGACGTGCGTGCCACCATCGGCCTGCAGGTCAAGCCCCACGATCTCGATTGTTCGCACTTCACGAATGCCCTCCGGCAGGAGGTTGATCTTGGTGCGGATCAGGTCCGGGATGGCAAAGGCATCCTCACGCGGCAGGACCGCAACCCGGATCTCACGGTCTGCGGCGATCTCCTCGTTGACCCGCGCCTCGATCTCCGCCACCAGCTCGCCGCGCATGGTCTCGAACTCGAAGTCCATCCGACCGGATAGCGGCTCCATGTTCCCGCCGGTGACCGAGGCTCGGTGGTCCCGCCAGATCACACCGCACAGAACGTGCAGCGCCGAATGGGTGCGCATCAACGCGTGGCGCCGCTCCCAGTCCAGCTCCGCGCTGACGGCCGCGCCAACCGGCGGCGGCGGACCCTCCACGACGTGCCATATGTCGTCTCCGCGCTTTCGGGCGCCGGCCACGGTCCACGCATGGGACTCGGAACGCAGCGTGCCGGTGTCCGGGGGCTGCCCGCCGCCACCTGGATAGAAGACGGTCCGGTCCAGCAGCACCTCCCCGGTCGCCGCGTCGACCGCGGTTACCGTGGCGTCGTTATGGCGAGCGTAGGCGTCCCGGTAGCAGAGGTTATCGCTCACCCGGAGGAGGGAAGCGGGTCGCCACTGGGAGGCGTGACCGCACCGCCCACGAACAGGTCCAGGGTCGACTGGATCTCGGCCTTCAGCTGATCCCGCGGCAGGGACCCCGCCGCGCGAACCAGGGTGCCACTGATCAAATCGACGATCTGGTTGGCGTATGAGTCACGCTGCTCCGGGTGCCGCAGCAATCCCTGTGCGGCGAATCGATCCAGCATCTGGTTGACCACGGCCGGATAGCCCATCGTCTCCTGCGCGCGGCGGCGGCGCTCCGGGTCGGGATGGGTCGTCTCCCTGGCTACCGCCGCGATCAACGCCGGCTCTCGGGATGCCAGGTCGGCAAGCGCATCGGCGACGCCCTGGAAGAAAGCGTCCGGCGACTGGTTCGGATCCTCAAGGGCGGGCCCGGCCACCTCCTGCACGTACCGTGCGCCGATCTCGCACAGGATCATCTCCTTGTATCCGAAATAGTTGAAGACGCTGGTTCGGCTCATGCCGGCGGCGCGGGCGATGTCATCCATGGTGGTCGCTTCGACCCCGCGTTCCGTGAACAGGCGCGCGGCAGCGTCGACGAGTGCTCGCCGTGTGTTCGCCTTCTTCCGTTCACGGATGCCCATGCTGGCCGCCGACATCTGGTCTGGTCTGAGTCGAAACCCCCAGGGACGTGAAGGCTAGCAGCCACCGGCTCAGACGCAAAGCGGGATTGCTGGCATGATGCAGCCCGGACAAGTCCCACTGAACCGATGAGGCTTTCCGTGGATTTCGGCGCCGTCGTCGACGAGGTGCTCGACGGGTACTTCCGGCTGAACCCGGTGCACGCCACCGAGGCCGGTTATCACGCCTTCGACGACCGCTGGCCCGACCTGACCGATGACGGCCGCCAAGCCACGCTGGCCTGGCTGACCGATGCGGCCGCCCGAGCCGACGGGATCGCCGCGGATGACCTGACGCGCGATCAGGCCATCGACCGGCGGCTGCTGTCACAGGCCCTGGCGGCTGACCGTTTTGCGGAAGAGACGTTGGATGAGGGCTCGTGGAACCCGCTCAGCTACGTCTACCTGTTCGGCACCGGCCTATTCACCCTGCTCGCCCGCGAGTTCGCGCCGGCCACCGAGCGACTGCGAAGCGCCGCGGCGCGGCTGAATGCGCTGCCCGACGCCCTCGACCAGGCACGCACCAGGCTGCTGGCTGGGGGCAACCGGCCGACCAGCCGCCTCCACACCGAGAAGGCGGTCGAGCGTATGCCGGGGCTGCTGGACCTCGCCGATACCGCCGTCGAGGAGGCTCGGAAGCTGGACGACCAGGAACTCGGCAAGGACGTGGCAGCGGCCGCAGAACGGGCCCGCGCCGCCATCACCGGCTTCACCGACTGGCTGCGCGACGACCTGCTGCCGACGGCCACCGGCGACTACCGCCTGGGGGCCGAGCTGTATGCCCGGAAGTTCGGTCACGCCCTCAAGACAGACGTGACGCCGGCCGAGCTGGAGCGGCGGGCCGAATCGGCCTTCCAGGAGATCCGAGCGGAGATGCTCCGGCTGGCGCAGGAGCTATGGCCGACCTGGATGCCGGATGAGCCGATGCCGGACGCCGAGGGCGCGGTCGTGCGACGGGTGCTGGATGCGATTGCGGCGGACCACCCCCAGGCCGAGCAGTTGCTCGAGTTCTCCCGTGCCGAGAACGAGCGAATCCAGGCCTTCATCGCCGAGCGTGACCTGGTGGGGCTGCCCGACGAGCCGCTGCAGATCGTGTGGACGCCGCGCTTCCTGCGCTCCTTTGGCGGAGCGATGCTCATCCCGCCCGGGCCGCTGGACCGCGGCCTCGACTCGTTCTTCGCGATCACGCCGATGCCGGATGACTGGAGCGCTGAACGGCGCGAGTCCTACCTGCGCGAGTGGAACAGCCGCTTCCTGCCGCTGCTCACCATCCACGAGGCCGTCCCAGGGCATTACCTGCAGCTGGCCTATTCGAACCGCAGCGATTCAAAGCTGCGGGCCATCTTCCAGTCGGGCGTGTTCGCCGAGGGCTGGGCGGTATACATCACCCAGGTGATGATGGATATCGGCTACCGAGCCGATGACCCGGCGGTGATGCTCGTCCACTGGAAGTTCTACCTGCGAGCCGTCACCAACGCCCTGATGGACCTGCGCATCCACACCGGCTCCATGGACGAGCAGGAAGCGATGCAGCTCATGGTCGAGGGTGGCTTCCAGGAGGAAGGCGAGGCCATCAACAAGTGGGATCGAGCGCGCCTGACATCGACCCAGCTGTGCGAGTACTTCCTTGGCGCGGTCGGGATGTTCGACCTCGAGGCGGAGGAGCGACGGCGTGCCGCAGCCGCCGGCCGCGATTTCGTCTATCGCCCCTACCTTGAATCGGTGCTGGGACACGGCACGCCACCGATGCCGGTCATCCGCGACATCCTCCACGCGGAGCAGGGCTAGGCGGCTACCTCCGCCGCGACCGCCGCTCGCAGGGCCAGGTCCAGGATCGAATGCCGGCCGGCGTCGCGATGTGCGAGCACACGGGCCGGGTCGAAGCGGTTCAGGGTCCCCATCACCACCAGCGTGAGTCCCTCATCGGGGAGATGGACCACCAGCGAGGTGAACCCACGTAGCAACCCCGAGTGCCCATATCCGTTCAGCTTGCCGACCGGGATACGCTCGGCGCCCATCCCGTACCCGCCGCGCTGGAAATCGAGCATGTGACGCAGGCCGGCTCGGTCGAGGACCAGTCCGCCGTACAGGGCGTCGCCCCAGCGCAGCAGGTCGTGGGCGTTGGCGTACATGTTGCCGGACGCGCCGAACGCTGACGCCCAGGACGGCGCCATCAGGTACGGCGCCCCTCGTCCCAGGAGCGCGCCGGTGCCGGACAGATCCAAGGGATCCAGCAGGCGATGGGTGAGCAGCCTGGCGAACGGACGATGGGTGACGCGCTCGACGATCATGCCCAGCAGGATGTAGTTCGTATTCGAGTACGCCCACGCGGCCCCGGGCGCAAACCACGGCGGGGGCACGGCCGAAACCACGTTCGCCGGCAGCCAGATTCGTCCGGTGTCGGCGTCCAGCCGGTCGCGCAGCGGCACCAGCAGGTCGGCGATCCCCGACGTGTGGCGCAGGAGGTGGACGACCTTCACGCCGGCTGGCACCGGCACGCCCGGCAGCAGCTCAGCCACCTCGTCGTACAAGGAGATTCGTCCCTCGGCCGCCAGCTGCAGGACCAGCGTTGCGGTGAAGGTCTTGCTGATGCTGGCGATCGCGAACGGGGATCTGCCATCCAGCCGCGTCAACCCGTCCATGCCGAATCCGCTCGCGCCGGTCCAGCCCGTGGCTCCGTCCACCGACACGCCGATCGCCAGCGCGTTCAGGCCGTAGGCGATGCGCGCCCGGTCCGTGGCTGCCTGGAGGGCAGCGGCCTGGTCGGCCTTGAACGGGACGAGCTCCGCCAGCCGGCCGGACCCCGAACCGCTGGTGGCGTCGTCACTGGGAGGAGCGACACGCGGCACCTCCTCGGCGGGATCGCTCGGCGACGGGGCGGCGCTGGCCCTTGCCAGGGCCGAGGGCGTGGCAACGTCGGGCCGCACCGCGAGCTGGCTGGGAGCGGCCGTGGGCAGCGGCAGCGCAAGGTTGAGAAGCAGCGCGGCGGCCAGCGCAAGCGACCAGCCGGCGACGAGGCGAATTGGCCTGATCATCGGTCGCCAAGATGGTAGCCGACGGCGCCAGAGCGCGCGGGCTGAGAATTTGTTAGCATTGCTAAGTAATGTCCAGCCAGCCGCCGCCACGCCTCCGAGTGGTCGGTCCCGAAGAGGGCGCCACGGCACCGACCCAGAGCCCTCCGGGAGCGCTGCGTCGCGGGTTCATCGCACTGCGGCACCGCAACTACCGGCTGTTCTGGTACGGCCAGATCGTCAGCCTGGTCGGGACCTGGATGCAGACCGTCAGCCAGCCGTGGCTGGTCCTGCTGCTCGGCGGCTCGCCCCTGCAGCTGGGGACCGTGCTCGCGCTGCAGTTCGCGCCGGCCATGGTGCTGGCGCCGCTGGGCGGGGTACTCGCCGATCGGGTCGACAAGCGCAAGGTGCTGATGGCCGCGCAGGTTGGGGCGATGGCGCAGGCGCTGGTGCTCTTCGCGCTCACGGTGACGGGCAGCGTGGAGATCTGGCACGTGATGGTGCTGGCATCGGTCCTCGGCGTCGTTGGCGCGGTCGAGATGCCGGTCCGCCAGGCGTTCGCCGCCGAGCTGGTCCCGCGCCCGGACCTGATGAACGCGATCGCGCTCAACAGTGCCAGCTTCAACGTGGCCCGCGTCATCGGGCCGGCGGTGGCCGGGCTGGCGCTGGCGTTCTACGGGCCGGCCTTCAACTTCGGCGTGAACGCCCTCAGCTACCTTGCGGTCCTGTTCGGGCTGTGGCGGATGAATGCGGACGATCTCCATCGCAGCGAGCTTGCGCAGCGCTTCGAATCGGTTCGCCACAGCCTGGCCGAGGGCCTGCGCTACGCACGACGCACCCCCAACGTCCTGTGGCCGCTCGTGCTGCTCGGCGGCATGGCGACCTTCGGCATGAACTTCCAGACGCTGCTGCCGCTGTTCGCCCGCGACACGCTTGGCTTCGGGGCGGACGGGTACGGCGCCCTGTTCGCGACCATGGGCGCCGGGTCGCTGATCGGCTCGCTGGGGCTGGCCTTCGCCGGCTCACGCCGCCCGATGCTCGGCTTGATGCTGGGCGGCGGCGTCGCTTTCGTGATCGGCGAGATCATCCTGGGACTCACGCGCAGCCCGGCCTTCGCCTATGGGTTGATCCTGGTCATCGGCCTCACCTCGATGGTGATGATCAACATGATCAACGTGACGATCCAGCACTCGGTGCCGAACGAGCTTCGCGGCCGGGTGATGGCCCTGTACGTCACCGTCTTCGCCGGTTCCGTGCCGATCGGCGGCTTCTTCGCCGGTACGGTCGCCGAGCTCTGGGACGCACCGGCCGGCTTCGTGCTTGGCGCGGCCCTGTCGGTCGTCTTCCTCGCCCTGGTCGCCTGGCAGCTCATCCTTCGACCGGCCAGAGGCGCCGATGCCGCATCGTCGTTCGATGGCTCACACGACGTGCAGCGGCGAGCCGCCAACCAGTAGCGCGTCCAGCGCGTCAGCGCGTGTCGCGGCCAGGTAGCAGGACCTGCAGCTCCTCGAGGGCCGATGCCACGGCCGCTCTCCGCTCTTCGGGCAGAGGCTCCAGGAGCTCGTGCGCAGCATCGATCAGGTCGCGTCGCATTGCCGCCGCCTGCCGCCTGCCCCTCCCCGTGAGGGCAAGCCGAACCGCCCGCCGATCGCTGGGATCGCGCCCGCGCTCGACGAGGCCCGTCTCCACCAGGCTGCTCGCCAGGCGCGTCACAACCGGGGCGGTCACCAGCAGGCGGCGAGCGATCTCAGCCTGCGGCATCGGTCCTTCGCCGAGGATGATGCGCAGCACGTTGTACTGCTGGAACGTGAGGGTCTTCCAGGCGCTTCGCCGTCGCGCGTGCGCGACCAGGTGGCGCATCACCCACGGGATGGTGGCGATCAGCTGGGCCTCCAGGCCCTCGACCGCGCCCGCTCCCGCCCGCTGAGTCCCGGGCACCCGCGCCGTGGCCGACATCGGCTCCGATCGTAGCACCCCGGATCGGCGCACCCCGCTCCACCGGACGCCGCCGGCCGGGCTCACGCTGAGCCTGCTGGCGCTGGGGCACGCGGTCATTCACGCCCAGGCGGCCCTCATGCCGCTCATCTACCCGATCGTGATCATCGAGTTCGGGTTGCTCGAACGAGACATCGGCCTGTTCATCGCCGTCACCACCGCGGTTGGCGGCCTGACCCAGCTGACATACGGCTTGCTGACCCGATACATAGCGCGGCCCATCCTGCTGGGCGGTGGGCAGCTCATCTTCGGCGCCGGTGTGATGCTGTCCGGCCTCTCCCAGTCGCTCGGGCACCTGCTCGGCGCCATCAGCCTCGCCCGGGTGGGCTCCTCGCCCCAGCACCCGGTCGGCAACGCCCTGCTGTCGGATGCCTTCCCGCAGCACCGCCGCGGCTTCGCCATCAGCGCGCACATCAGCGGCGGTAACGTCGGAACCATGCTCGTGCCGTTCATCGGCGGCGCGCTGATCACGATCGTCGGCTGGCAGGCGACGCTTGCCCTGTTCGGGGTCCCGGCGCTGGCCGTGGGCGCGCTCATCCTGTGGCGCGTCCGCGAGGACACGCGCGCCTACCGCGCGGCCGCGCGCCGGTCGGGATCGGTGCGGGAGCAGTTCCTCTCCGTCCTCGGCCGAGGGGACCTGCGCCTGATCCTCGGTGCCGCCCTGATTGCCGCCGGCGGGCGCGGCCTGGACATCGTGGCGCCGTTCATGGTGCTCTACCTGCGCGGCGAGCTGGGCCTCGACGCGGGGACCACGCAGTGGCTGTACGCGCTGCTGCTGGTGGGTGCGGTCGCTGGGCCGGTCCTGGCGGGCATGCTCTCCGACCGATTCGGGAGGCGGCGGACGCTGGTCTCGTACTACGTGCTCTCCGCCGTGGGCATCCTCCTGTTCCTGGCCGCCGGCGCGAACCTCTGGCTTCTGGCCCCGCTGCTGCTTCCGTTCGGCACCGCCGTGTTCAGTGAGTCGCCGGTCCTGCAGGCCTATATCGCGGACCGCGCCGTCGGCCCGATCCGTGACGTCGCGTTCAGTGTGTACTTCACCTTCGCGTTCGGGATCGGCGCGTTCTGGGCGTTCGTGATCGGCAACGTGGTGTCCACCTGGGGTTATGCCGTGGCCTTCATCGTGATGGCGGCCTCGTACCTGGCGGCGGCCCTCCTGCTGCTCGCTATCCGCGAACGCGGCGCTGGGGCGCTCGCGGGTTCGGACCGGGCCGGCTAGAGCGCGGAGTGACGGTGGCGATATCGCTGTAAGCGATCACAGGGCGCTTTTTCTCAACGCTGGCGCGTCGTGACATTGCTGGAAGCGATCAGACGATGCGTTGATCCGCCTCGGCGCCGTCGCGCCATCGCTAGCAGCGACATTCGGGCGTGGCGCTCTCCGTGTGATCGCTGCTGGCAATAAGCCGGCGGCTGATAGCAGCGATATTCGGGCGTGGCGCGCTCCGTGTGATCGCTGCTGGCAATAACAGCCGGCGGAATGGCAGCGGCTAAGCGAGCGAGCGGCTAAGCGAGCGAGCCCTAAGCGAGCGAGCCCTGATCCCCGCGCGTGATGAGGCGCTCGCGCTCAGGGCTGTCGGCGCGGGCCAGGTCCCGGACCGCGGGGGCCGAGATCTCGGCCACGATGATCTCGCCGACCTCATCGTTCACGGCGTCGAAGATGCCGATGGCCAGCATCCGCTCGCATTGGCGTCGGTTGTCGTCGGTCGGGGTCAGGTAGTGGATCGCCGCAGCCCGATAACGGTGGATCAGGAAGAGGTGGAGGAGCGTCATCAGCCGCTTGCGCCGCAGCTTCCCGGCGAACGTGTTCTGATCGCGCACTGACAGGATCGTCCGGCCGCGGCGATCCTGGATGGTGGTGAATATGATGTTGGCGAGCCGCTCTCCATCGGCATCGGTCACCGCCAGCTCGAGCACTTCGGAACCGGCCGAGTGCGGGCGAAGCGTGACCTGCGGGCTGAAGGGCAGGTCGTTGTGCTCGGCCCATCGGGCCAGCCAGCCGGCGAGCACCTTGGGCGGCACCTCGGTCTGGACCAGGTGCTGCACCTGCGTCGACCCGGCTCCCATGGCCTTGGTCGTCGCGGTCAGACCCGATGCCGCCATCAGGGCAGCATCGGCCCTTGGTCCACCAACCAGCGTCTGCGGCGTGCGGTACGGGGACTCGACCAACCGGAGCTTCCGCTGCAGGCGCGCCAGGGCAAGCATGCCGTCGTCGCGCAGCGCGGTCGTGAACTCCTCCGCGGCCAGGCCGTCGATCTGGTGCCCGCCGTAGGTGATGAAGTTGAAGACGAAGCCCAGGCGGCCGAGCTCTTCGGGGAAGCCGCGCATCTCGTCGTCCGACATGCCGGTCGTATCCCAGTTGAACGACGGCGACAGGTTGTAGGCCAGCATCTTGTCGGGGTAGGTGGCGTGGATCGCCTCGGCGTACTCCCGCGCCTCCTCCAGGTCGGCGGTCTTGGTCTCCATCCACAGCAGGTCGGCGTATGGGGCAGCGGCCAGCGACTTGGCGATCGCATAGCCGATGCCTCCTCGCACCTGGTAGTAGCCCTCGGGCGACTTCGCCCGCTCCGCATCCCACCAGCCGCGCACCCCCATTCGCTCCGCGGCCGCCCGCACGCTTGACCAGGGAGCGGTGGCGCCGAACTCCCGCCACTCGTCCAGGCTCATCGACAGCGGCGATCCCTCATCGGAGCGGAAGGCCATGGTCTCGGCGACCGCCTCGGCCAGCGTCTTCAGGCCGGCCCCCGCCTCCCATGCCTCCAGGAACGCATCGGCGGCGGTATCCAGCGTCGCCTCGGGGTCGCCTTCCCTGTGCGCCCGGGCAGTCTCGCGGATGGTTGACAGCAGGCCGGTCTGCTCGAGCCACGCATCGGCGGCCTCCTCCTCCTCGGCCGGAACGGCGTACAGCAGATGCCCGTTGATCTCATCCACGCCGGCGTCGTGCAGGGCCCGCATGACGGCGAGGAACGCTGACTTGTAGGAGGGGATGTCCGGGTTGGTGACGCCCATAATGAAGGGCTGATCGCGCTCGTCTCCGGCACCGTCGAGCAGGTTGGCCGCCTCGGCGTCGGTGCGCGCCACGATCACGCCCGGGACGCCCATCACGTCCAGCTGGAAGCGCGCGGCGTTGAGGCGCTTGATCTGCTCGTCGCTGGCAACCAGCACCTTGCCGCCCTGGTGCCCGCACTTCTTGGCGCCTGGCTTCTGGTCCTCGATGTGGTACCCGGCCACGCCAGCCTCCACGAACCGCCTGATGAGGTTGCGGACGTGGGCATCGCCGCCGTGCCCGGTATCCGCATCGGCGATGATCAATGGCCGGAAGTCAACCTCCGGGGACGAGCGGCGCTCCGCATCGGACATGCGCGAACGCGCGAAGCGCTGGTTGCGGTCCGCCGTCAGCAGCGCGCGGACGATGCCGGCCGCCTCATCCGGAACCTGGGAGAGCGGATAGCTGGCGAGGTCCGGTCCCGGGTCCTCGGTGGCCGATCCCTTCGCCGATGTCGCCCAGCCGCCCAGGTAGATGGCCTCCACCCCGCCGCGCACCATGGCCACTGCCTGGCCGGGGGAGTACGGGCCGAAGGTGGTGATGGATCGACGCTCGGCGAACAGCTCGCGCAGCCGCCGATGGAGTCGCGCGGCGGCCTCCCGCGCGATCGGATAGTCGCTCGTGATGGAGCCGCGCTGCTCCACGACCTGGCGCGGGCCGTACAGCCGGACCAGGCCGTCGAATCGCGGCCCGGTCATCCAGGCCCGGGTCGTCTCCAGGTCGGGGAAGGCGTCGCTGGCCTCAGCCGCGGCGCCTGGCGTCTTGGTCAGGGACATACCGCGATTGAGACTACTCGTTCTGATGGTCGCGGTCGCAGAGGTCCGGGCAGGTGCACTCGGCGAGCTCGGCGACGCTGAGCACGGTGACGGCGCGTAGCCGCTTGGGGCGCCAGCTGAGCCAGGCGTTGGCCTGGCCGGTCGCGAGCTGGTTGTGTCGCTCGCCGCGCGAAGAGTGCGGCTGCGTGATGGTGTCTTGCAGCATATGGAACAACGTGGCACATTTGGGGCCATAAGACAAGACGATTCTTCGGATGGATGGTATAAGCATGACTGATGGACCGATTGACCTCGGTCGCGTCGAGGCCTTCGTCGCCGTGGCGCGCACCGGGTCCATCTCCCGCGCGGCGGAATCCCTGTTCGTCACGCAGCCGGCGGTCACGGCCAGGCTGCAGGCGCTGGAGCAGTCGGTCGGGATCGATCTGCTGGTCCGCAGCCGGCACGGCAGCCGCCTCACCGAGGCTGGGCGCGCCCTGCTGCCGCACGCCGAGCGGGCGCTGACGGCCCTGCGCCATGGGCGTGCCGCCGTCGAAGAGGTGCGCAGCGGAGGCGGGGGGCGCCTCACCATCGGTGCCGCCCCGGCGGTAAGCACCTACGTGCTGCCGGCCATGCTGCATCGGTTCCAGGCGAAGCATCCACGGGTGCGACTGGTGGTGCGCTCTGGACACTCGGAGGAGATCCTGGAGATGGTGCTGCGCGAGGAAGTCGAGATCGGGCTCATGCGGCCGATCCAGCACCCCGAGGTGAGCGCCACGCTCCTCTACGAGGACGAGCTGGTGCTGGTGGTGCACCGCGGCCACCGGTTCGCGGCGGCTGGCCACGTCCGGATGGGCGAGCTGGCGAGTGAGCACCTGATCCTGTTCGACCGGACCAGCAGCTACCACGAGCTCACCAGCGCCATCGTGCGCCAGGCGGGCATCTCCCCACGGGGGCAGCTGGAGGTCGACAACATCGACGCGGCCAAGCGGATGGTCGAGCAGCGGCTTGGGATCGCGCTGCTCCCGCGCACCTCGGTCCAGGCCGAGATCGGCGCCGGGCGGCTGGTGCCGGTCAGCGTGACCGACATGGCGCCGGTGAGCCGGCAGATCGTGGTCGCTCGCCGCCGGGATGCCGGGGCGCTCACCCCGGTGCTGGAGGCGTTCCTGGCGACGCTCGACACGCTTCGGCCAGATGCCGAGCGCTCGCACCGGTTCCTGGCGTAACACCGAAAACCGGCGCTGGTTGTCGCGGATTCTCACCCCACGTAACCAATGACGAGGAAATGACCTCCTAGCAGCCAAAGCGGGCGTTTTCCTGGTGCAGATTCTCGTCCGATGAGAAACGGCGACGACTGGGAGCCTCATCTTGTTCGTTCGTCTCTTCCAGTGAGAATTCGCGCCGGTTTCGGCCGCTTCCTCAGCGGCGCCGGCGCACCGCCTTGCGGACGATCGTACGGCGCCCCGCCTTGCGCACGGTGTCGTAGCCGGCCGAGCTGAACATCGGCAGGTAGCCGGTATAGGCATCGATGTTGACCTGCCTTGGGCCGACCGGATAGCCCTCCACGATCGTGGCGCCGTGCGCCGCGGCATGGCGTTCGGCCGCGGCCAGCAGCGCGCGCCCTACTCCGGCCCGCTTGGCGCGCGGATCCACGTAGAAGCAGACCACCGACCAGACCGGCTTGTCGTCCGGCCGGCGCAGCTTGACGGAGCTCTCGAGCCGGGTGAAGGTCTCCCGTGGACCGATGCGAACCCACCCCACCGGCTCGCCATCGATGTATGCGAGCAGGCCAGGGACCGCGCCGCTGCGCACCTCCTTCCGAAGCCGAACTCGCCCTGGTGCTCCCCAGGCCTCGCTGGATTCCTTGCCCCGGAGCAGCCAGAACTGACACCAGCACCCGTTCGGGATCGGCTTCCCGCCCCGCGGTCCGCGGCGGGTGAAGAGGTCGGCCAGGTCGGACCATCGGTCCGGCGTGGCCGGGAGGACCTCGACCGTTGGCTTGTTGTGCGCGGGCATCGGTCCGATGAGTCTACGGTCGCCGTCCGGACGCGGCGGCCGTGGCATGCGTGACCCCTTCCCGGCGAGCGGTGCCAACCCCTACGATGTGCCGTGATGGACGCGAAGCGCGCCGCCGAGATCCCGCTGCTCGCCGCCCTGGACCGCCGCGGCCTGGAGCAGGTCCTGCGCACCGCTCGTGAGCAGACCTTCTCCCCGGGTGAGCCGGTGGTCAATGAGGGCGATCCCGCGACCCGGCTGTTCATCATCGTCGACGGCACCGCGACGGTCGAGCAGGCGAGCATGGGTACCGTTGGGACGCTGGGACCGGGTGAGTTCTTCGGGGAGCTTGCGCTGATCGAGGAGCACGGTCGCTCAGCCACGGTTCGCGCGGAAACAGACCTCACCTGCCTCATCATCCCGGCCTGGGAGTTCCGCGCTTCGCTGGACGAGCACCCGGCCATGGCAATCCCGATGCTCACCACCATCATCGCCCGCCTCCACCGCCGCGAGCACCACGAGGATCGGGGGTGACGACGAACCAGAAAGTCGACGTGCACCGTGATCGGCATCCCGGTCAGGAGCACGTCGAGGCGACTATCGAGAACCTGCTGCGCGAGGAACGCAGCTTCCCGCCGCCGCAGCAGTTCGCGGCGCAGGCGAATGCCAGCGACCCCGGCATCTACGAGCGGGCTGCCACCGAGGATGGCTTCCGCGCCTTCTGGGCGGAGGAGTCGAAGCGGATCGACTGGATCGAGCCCTGGACGGAGATCCTGGACTGGCAGCTGCCCTACGCGAAGTGGTTCGTGGGCGGCAAGCTGAACATCAGCGCCAACTGCCTGGACCGCCACGTTGCCAACGGGTTGGGAGACAAGGTCGCCTACTTCTGGGAGGGCGAGCCCGGCGATACGCGCACGCTCACCTATCAGGACCTGCTGGACGAGACGTGCCGGATGGCCAACGCCCTCCGCTCGCTGGGCGTCAAGAAGGGCGACCGGGTGGCGATCTACATGCCGATGATCCCGGAGCTGCCGGTTGCCATGCTGGCCTGCGCCCGGATCGGCGCCCCACACAGCGTGGTCTTCGGCGGATTCAGCGCCGATGCCCTGGCGGGCCGCATCGAGGACGCCGAGTGCGTGGCGGTCATCACCGCCGACGGCGGCTACCGCAAGGGCGCCACCGTGCCGCTCAAGGCCAACGCCGATGAGGCCATCGGGCGGACCTCATCGGTCAAGCACTGCGTGGTGGTCAGGCGCACCGGTGACGACGTTGCCTGGACCGATGAGCGGGATCACTGGTGGCACCACCTCACCGCCGACCAGCCGACCACCGCCGTCCCTGAGCCGATGGACTCCGAGGACCTCCTCTACCTCCTGTACACCTCGGGCACCACCGCCAAGCCGAAGGGGATCATGCACACCACCGCGGGATACCTGGTCGGCACGGCCGCCACCCATCGGCTCATCTTCGACATCAAGCCGGACGACGTGTACTGGTGCATGGCCGATATCGGCTGGGTGACGGGGCACTCGTACATCGTCTACGGCCCGCTCGCCAACGCGACCACCGGGATCATCTACGAGGGTGCCATCGACCATCCGGACAAGGACCGATGGGCCCAGATCGCGGCCAGGTTCCACACCACCATCCTGTACACCGCCCCGACCGCCATCCGCGCCCTGATGAAGTACGGCCACGAGGCCTTCGCCGGCGACGATCTGTCGTCGCTGCGCCTGCTGGGCTCTGTCGGTGAGCCGATCAACCCGGAGGCCTGGGCGTGGTACTGGAAGTACATCGGCGGCGAGCGCTGCCCGGTCGTCGATACCTGGTGGCAGACCGAGACCGGCATGATCCTGATCACGCCGCTGCCCGGGATCACCACCACCAAACCCGGCTCCGCCACCTTCCCGTTCCCGGGCATCAAGGCCGACGTGGTCGACGAGGCCGGCAACTCCGTGCCGCTGGGCGGCGGCGGTTACCTCGTGCTCGAGCGCCCCTGGCCGGCCATGCTGCGCGGCATCTACGGCGACCACGCGCGCTACGTCCAGACGTACTGGAGCAAGTACCCCGGGCGCTACTTCGCCGGCGACGGCTGCAAGCGCGACGACGAGGGCTACTTCTGGCTGCTCGGCCGCGTCGACGACGTGATGAACGTCTCCGGCCATCGCATCTCGACCACCGAGGTGGAGTCGGCGCTGGTGGCGCACGAGGCCGTGGCCGAGGCGGCGGTCGTCGGCCGCACCGATCCGGTCACCGGGCAGGCCATCTTCAGCTACGTCATCCTGCGCTCCGGCAACGAGCCCTCGGATGACCTGGCCGATGAGCTCCGCGAGCACGTTGCCGGCATGATCGGGAAGTTCGCGCGTCCGAAGCAGATCCTGTTCACGCCGGACCTGCCGAAGACCCGCTCCGGGAAGATCATGCGACGGCTGCTGCGCGACATCGCCGAGCAGCGGTCGCTGGGTGACGTCACCACGCTCGCCGATGAGAACGTGGTCAACACGATCCGCGAGCAGTCGGGGACCGGCGAGGACTGACGCTTCCCCACGCTCGCGCCCTGGCCCTTACTCGGCGGTTATCAGGGACCGAGCCCGTGCCAATCGTCGAAGCTCGGAAGCGGACGATGTCAGACAAGGATGGCCTGGTGCTGGTGCATCGGTCCGACCGATAGAATCGGCCCCATGGCAGAGGCCCAGACGGGACCGCAGCCGACTGACGCAGCAGCCGATTACTTGATGACCATTCGTTACATGCAGGGCGAAGGGCATCCGGTGATCGCAGCGCGGCTTGCGGAGCGGCTGGGGGTGAGCCCCGCGACGGTGTCCGAGATGGTCACGCGGCTGACCCGCGAGGGCCTGCTCACCGTGGACGACGCCTCACGCCGGCTGGAGCTGACGGACGCCGGCAGGGCCACGGCCGAGCGGACCTTCCGGCGCCACGCCCTGGCCGAATGGCTGCTGACCGAGGTGGTAGGACTGGGCTGGGCGGAGGCCGATGAGGAGGCGCACCACCTACAGCACGCGCTGAGCGAACGAGTGACCGATCGCATCGATGAGCTGCTCGGCATCCCTCCCACCTGCCCGCACGGCAACCCAATCCCGCGCGATGGACGGACCGCGGAGCGCCCAGCGGGGATGCCGCTCAGCGAGGCAGCGAGCGGCGATGAGGTGACGATCCTGCGCGTGACCGAGGAGGCGGAGGAGGACGCGCGGCTGCTGACCTTCCTGCAGGACCACGACGTGCGACCCGGCAGCGTGCTGGTCGTCCGCGAGGTGGCCGACCATCTCGGCACCATGACCCTGCGCGGCTCGGCGGGTGAGGTGACGCTCGGCCTGACGGCCGCTGCCAAACTGCGGGCGCTTCCGGGCCGGGCCGATCCGGGCCTCTTCCATCGAGTGCCTGAGCGCGCGCGCCTGGCCGCCGCTCGCGCCTGAAGCGCACGAGCGCCCGAGGGCCGGCCACTTTGCTACGATCGCGCGCGTGACCCGCAACCGCAACCGGCGGATCATCATCGCCTCGATCGGCACCGTGCTGTGGCTCGGCTACATGGTCGTGGGCCTGGCTCTGATCGACTACTTCGCGCCCACCGTCCGTGGCGCCGGCCCGGAGGGGCTGGCCGCCTTCGTGGGCCTCATCTGGGGCGTGGTGGTCTGCGGCCTCATCATGTGGGCCGCCTCCGACTGAGGCGACCGCAGTCGCCGGCCGCCGGGGCCGCCTCCGACTGATCGCCTATTCGTCGATCGAGTAGTGGGTCGCCGTCCGCGGCCGCTCCCGATCGACAGCCGGTTGCAGCAGGCGCTCATAGAGGCCCGGTCGCCGGTCGGCGATGGTGTCCCACTCGTGCTCGCCCGGCCGCCGAGTGACGTGGGTGGCGCGCGCCAGCTGCGGGTCGATGTCCGCCACGAGGGTCTCCTCATCGGTGTCGGAGGCAACCGCCAGGCGCTGCCCGTCCGGGTCGAATAGGACGGATCGGCCAAGGAAGGTCGTCCCGCGCTCCGTCCCCACCCGATCGCATGCCAGGACGTAGCAGTGATTCTCCGCCGCCCGCGCCGGCGCGAAGAGGTCCGGGTGGAACGGCACGCCCTCCGGCCAGTTGGTGGGCAGCGCGATCACGTCGGCGCCCTCCAGCGCGCATATGCGGGCCGCCTCCGGGAAGCGCAGGTCGTAGCAGATGAGTACGCCGAAGCGGAGGCCATCGGCCTCGATCACCGGTGGCGCGTCGGGTCCGGGCGTCGCGAAGCGGTCGATCCCCAGGAACGGGAGATGCATCTTCCGGTATCGGTAGCGCTGCCCATCGGCCAGCAGCACCAGCGCGACGTTGAAGACCTCCTCACCGGCGGCTTCCAGGCTGCCGCAGATGATGGTGGCCCGATGCGTTGCGGCCAGCCCGGCAAGCATCGTCTCGGCCGATGATTCCGCGCGGCGGGCCACGGGGAGCGCTTCTGCCAGGGACGCGAAGGCGTAGCCGGTCACCGCCGCCTCGGGCAGGACGATGAAGGTTGCGCCCTGCGCGGCCGCCTCGGTCACGGCGTTCGAGATCCGCTCCAGGTTGGCGTCCACCTCCCCGAGTTGCGGATCGATCTGGCAGGCGGCTACGCGGAGGCTGCTCATGTGCGGATCTTACCGGTGCCCGGCGGCTATCATGCCGCCGATGAGCCGCGCTGCCTGCGGGGAGGCCGGGTGAGCGACCCCCGCCCGCCGGATGACGGCCCCAGCTGGCCCGAGCACGATCTCGATGAGCCGCGTCCCGAGGAGCCGGCCAGGGGCTGGTCCGACGACCCCGACGACATCGACAACCCGTATCGGTATCAGCCGCCGCCGCCGTTCCATCCGTCCCGCTACCCAGCGGAGCACCCGTTCGCCGACGAGGATCCGTTCCCGGACGATTTCGCAACGCGAGAGTGGCGGCCGGACGAGGCGCCGGCTCAGGCCGAGCAAGAGCCGCCCCGCGAGGCGTTCGATCGGCCAATCGAGGCGCAGGAGGCAGCGCCTCCGGAATCGGAGCCGGAAATGGAGCCCGCGCCCGCGACCGAGATGGGCGAGCCGGTCACGGCCTTCGACCCGGCGGCCAACGCCTGGAACCCGAAGCGCGACGGCGATCGGCGGCGTCCGACCACCGCCGAGCAGGCAGTCCCGTGGCTCATTGGCCTGATCCTGGCGCTGGCCGGCATCGTCATCGTGCTGCTAGCGCTGATCTTCACCTCCCCCAATGGCCTGGTCGCGGTCGAGGCAACTGCGACGCCGTCGGCATCGGCCTCGGCAGCACCCGGCGACCCGTCGAGTGGGCCCAGCGCCGCGGCCGGGGCGAGCCGGAGCGCGCGTGCATCGGCATCGGCAGAGCCAAGTCAGGGACCTGCGCCGACGTCGACTCCCGTCCCCAGCTTCGGGCCGCTGGAGATGGTGTACCTGGGCCGTCAATCAGGGGTCGCGCCGATCTTCCTCCTGAGACGCGACTTCTCCAAGCAGAGAGACGCCCAGGTGATGGCCCAGTCCGAGCAGGGCATCGAGAAGTTCGCATGGTCGCCGGATGGCAGTGTGGGCGCGGCCATCACGTCCGGCCGGGCGGTGGCCCTCACCCCGCAGCAGGAGCCTCGCAGGCTGGCGGACAACATCAGGGCGCTGACCTTCGGCTGGGATGCGCAGACCGTGTACGCGGTGCGCATCACCCGCGACGGGGCCGATGACCGCGCCCAGGTCCTGCAGATCGACTTCGTCGGCGGTGCCGTCAAGACGCTGGCGACAGTCCGCTATCCGCACCCCGTCACCGGGGCGGAAACGCCGCTGCGTGAAGCGCAGTTCATCGACGACGGTGGGATGGTCCGCATCTACGCGGTGGCCGATGGAAACCTGGCGCTCTGGATCCTGGGCGCGCCATCCGTCTATCGCATCGATGCCGGGAACGGCGACGTGAGCGAGATCCGCCGGCAGCCGATCCTGTGGTCGCCCGACGGCGCGTATCGCGTCACGCTCGAGGAGCAGGGCGGCACCACCGACCTGCGGCTGCTCGACCGGAGCAACGACGTGGTCGCCGCGGTCAGCGTGAACGGCCTGGTCAGCCACGTGCGCTGGGCCGGGACCAGCAACGAGATCGTGTTCACGCTCGGCGTGCTCAGTGCCGCCGGTGGCGTGCGCCAGGACCTCTACGTCTGGGACCTGAAGGAGCGCAACGACCCGTTGCCGCTCACCAGCGATGGCGTCTCATTCGGCGCCGAGTGGCGTGGCGTGATGTCGAACTGGGGACCGTGATGCAGGAGATCGTCAACCCCATTGCCGTCGAGCTGGACGAGACGGCACGCGTCATGCGCATCCGCTGGGACGATGGCCACCTTGGCGAATGGGGCTGGCTCACCCTGCGTCGGGCATGCCCCTGCGCGCTGTGCGCCGGGGAGGGGAACCTGCCCGGCGTCGTGACCCTGGAGACCATCTTCACGCCGCAGCAGACGACGATGGAGCGCGTGAAGTGGATCGGCCGCTATGCGCTGGCGCCGATCTGGGCCGATGGCCATGACACCGGCCTCTTCACCTACCTGAAGCTGCGCGAGCTCTGCCAGTGCGAGGAGCACCGCGCGGCCGCTGAGCGTGGAGCGGCCGAGCGATGAACGGCCTGCTGCTGGTCCATGCCCATCCGGACGACGAGTGCGTCTCGACCGGCGGCCTGATCGCGCGCTCGATCGCCGAGGGGCATCGGGTCGACCTGGTGACCTGCACCGGCGGCGAGGAGGGCGAGATCCACGACCCCACCCTCGACCCGGCGGACGCCCAGCCGCGCCTCAGCGACATCCGCTCGCGCGAGCTGGCCTGCTCGCTCGACGCGCTCCGCGGCGACGGGCCCGGGACGCTGGAGCTGCACATGCTCGGTTACCGCGACTCCGGGATGATGGGCACCGAGTCGAACCAGCGGCCGGAGGCCTTCTGGAACGCGGACATGGACGAGGCCGCGGGCAAGCTGGTGGAGATCGTCCGCCGAACACGCCCGACGGTGATGATCAGCTACGACGAGAACGGCAACTACGGCCACCCGGACCACATCAACGCCTACCGCATCGCCACTGCTGCCTGGGGAGCGGCCGCCGACGGCAGCCGCTTCCCGCAAGCCGGTGAGCCGCACGCGGTCGCCAAGCTGTACCAGACCGTCTTCAGTCGCGAGCGCTGGACCGAGCTGCGCGAGAAGATGCAGGAGCGGAGTATCCCGTTCCCCTGGGAGGGCTCGGACGCTGAACCCGAGGCAACCGCCGACGACCAGGAGGGCCAGGAGCGGGAGTGGGGCGTGCCCGAGGGCCGGATCACGACCAGCGTCGACGTCCTCGCCTGGAAGCAGCAGAAGCTGGCCAGCATGGACTGCCACAAGACCCAGCGCCAGGACATGGGCTGGCTGCTGGACCTGCCGCCGGACCTGCAGGAGATGGCCCTCTCACCGGAGACCTTCTTGCTGACTGGCTGGCGGGACCGGGAGGTCCCGGGCGATCACCGGGAGACATCGGTCTGGGAAGGGATGTAGCACGTGTCGAATGGGTCCATTGGCCTCGATGAAGCGCTCAACGAGTACCTGGTGCGGGTTGGCGTGCGGGAGCACCCGGTGCTCGCCGAGCTACGCCGCCAGACCGCCGAGCTGCCGGCCGCGCAGATGCAGATCGCGCCCGAAGAGGGAGCGTTGCTGGCCATCCTGGTGCGCCTGTTGCCGGCGCGACGCATCCTGGAGATCGGCACCTTCACGGGCTATTCGTCGACCGCCATGGCGCTGGCCCAGCCGGACGGCGGCCGTATCACGTGCTGCGACGTCAGCCGCGAATGGACCGATATCGCCCGGCGCGCCTGGGCCGATGCCGGCGTCGACGACCGCGTCGACCTGCGACTTGGCCCTGCGGTCGCGACGCTCGACGAGCTGCTTGGCGCCGGCGGGGCGGGCAGCTATGACCTGGCGTTCATCGATGCCGACAAGGCGAGCTACGACGTCTACTACGAGCGCTCGCTGCAGCTCGTGCGCAGTGGCGGGCTGATCGCCATCGACAACGTCCTGTGGTCCGGCCGCGTGGCTGATCCGGCGGACGATGACGAGGACACGACCGCCATCCGCGACCTGAACGCCAAGATCGCCGCCGATGAGCGGGTGGAGATCGTGATGGTGCCGATCGCCGACGGCGTCACCCTGGCCCGCATCCGCTGACGGCTCGGCCCCTGTCCTGCATTCCCGGAGGGTGGGAGTAACGGACGAGAAGCGGTCGTTCTTGCCGGGGATTCCCATGGGGTGCGAGTAACGGACAAGATGAGGCCATAACGTGTCTCGGATTCCCGCCGGGTGGGAATTCGTGCCATGAAAGCGGCCAATATCGGTCCAAAACCTCGCCCTACAGGCGGTTCTTC
>CBFGSY010000004.1:0-39819 GCA_965651545.1 uncultured bacterium
CGCCGCAGGGTGGCCGCAAGCACCCGCACCAGGACTTCATCCAGATCGACACGACCAACGTGCTGTTCATCTGCGGTGGCGCGTTCGAGGGGCTGGAGAAGATCGTCGAGGAGCGGGTTGGCCGGCGGGGGATCGGCTTCGGCTCCGAGGCGCAGCGGTCGAAGGACGAACGGCGCCGGCTGATGGACCAGCTGATGCCGGAGGACCTGCTGCGCTATGGCCTGATCCCAGAGTTCGTCGGGCGGCTGCCGGTGGTCGTCAGCCTCACCGCGCTGGCCATGCAGGACCTGGTCAAGGTCCTGACCGAGCCGAAGAACGCGGTCACCAAGCAGTTCAGCAAATTCCTGCAGCTGGACAAGGTGGAGCTCGTTTTCACGCCGGAGGCGCTGGACGCCACGGCCAAGCTCGCCCTGAACCGCAAGACGGGCGCTCGCGCGCTGCGGACCATCGTGGAGGAGGCGCTGCTCGAGGTGATGTACGACATCCCCGAGCGCACCGACGTCAAGAAGGTCGTCATCACCGCCGAGACGATCGAGCACGGCCATCCGCCGATGCTGGTCACCGAGGGCGAGGAGTCCGAGCCGCGCCGCCGCACCGCCAAGGACCGGGAGCGGGAGCGGGAGCGAGCGGCCGAGCGATCAGCGGAGCGGACCGAGGAATCGGCCTAACCCCTTCGCGCCTCTCTCCAGCCTGCCGCTGCGCGCCGGGGTCTCCCCCGCTATCGGCGGTTTTACATCGGGTGAGCACAACTGCCACTCAGGCGGCTCTTCGTGGCGCGAATTCTCAACGGGCGCAAATGATGACCACCTGGGCGGGTGTTGGTGTCGCGAATGCTCATCGTGTGAGAATCCGCGCCCGCTGCTGGCCGCAGCAGGCCGTTGCTTGTCCGATATGTGCTCGTGGTGAGAATTCCGCGGCAGCGCCAGGCCGCTGCCGGCCTCACTCGTGCGATGCGTGCGCGTAGTGAAAATTCCCGGCTGAAGGTGGACGCTACTTCCCGGCTGGCGCCTCTGGGGGCTCCGCGTCGTCTGCCGTTCGTCGGCCCGCTCCGAACCCAGCCGGAGCAGGGTGTCGCCCTCTGCTGAGGTTGGAGGTCACGATGATCTGGCCGTTCGGCACGGTATGCAGGATGCCATCGGGCTCGCGCACGGTGGTGCGTCGCAGGCTCAGGTCCTCGACAACGCCCTCGACGCCCGCGATGCGCACCAGGTCGCCGGCGCTGTACTGGTTCTCCGTAACGATAAAGATGCCGGCCAGCCAGTCCCGGATCAGCGTCTGGGCGCCAAAACCCACTGCCACGCCGAGCACGCCAAGTCCCGCCACTGCCGGACCGATGTCGATGTCGAACTTCTCGAGCACCATCAGGGCGGCCACGATCACGATGATCACGCCGATGACGCGACCCGCCAGGCGCTGCAGGGTGACCACGCGCCGTTCCATCTCGAGGGGCGGCATCTGCGAGTCATCGGCCTCTCGCTGACGGCGATCCAGGACGTGGCGGACTGCCGCCGCGAGCGCGATCCTGACCGCCGCGTAGGCGATTGCGGCGGCGAGCAGGATCAGCAGCACCTGCAGGGCAGTCGCCCAGGGTTGGGAGATCATCGATGGGCATGGTAGCAACGGCCTGGGGTGGTACGACCGTCGGCGAAAGGCGGTACTTCGGGTCGCTCCGCCTGGTGGCAGGGGGGCGGCTAGCATGACCGTACGCAGCACGGCGGCGTTGTCGTGCGGGAGGGCACAAGGCAGAAATGGGCGTTGAGCGACGCCGGACCGGCTTCCGGCTCCCCTGGGCAGGAGAGGTCGAGGACGGCGACGGTGAGCAATCGGAGGCCGATATCAACGTGGATGAGATGACCGCTGCGAACGGCTCGGCGGTGCCCGCCTCCGAGGGCTCTCCCGAGGGTGCCTCCGACAAGGCTGCCGAAGCCACCGCCGCAGCGCCGGTGCACGACGTATCTGACCAGTCGTCCACAACGACCGAGTCCACGATGGCCGATCCGGACTCCGCCGACTTCCTTGCCAACCTGGTGGGTGCCATGCGCGGCGTGGCGGAGACGTCCCGCGACGCAAGCCTGGGCGAGCTTCGCACCGCAATCGATGAACGGGTCAAGCAGCTTGGTGCGCAGGGCACGGAGCAGGAGGCGGAGCTGAGGCGCCGAGCGGATGTCGACATGGAGGGCGTCGGCGAGTGGGAGCAGGGCGAGATGGAGCGCATCCGCACGGAGGCGGAAGCCAAGCGTGACACTCGTCGCCGCGAGCTGGAGCAACAGCTCGAGGAGCGACGCACCGCAACCGACCGGCAGATCGAGGCGACCCGCAGCCGCATGGCCGACCACGAGCGAGACCTGGCCGCGTTCTTCGCTCAGCTGGGCGAGATCACCGATCCCGCTGCCTTCGTGGCAGCCGCCAAGCGGATGCCGCGGGCTCCAGACCTAGACGATGCCGCTGCCGTGTCGCCCGCCGTCAGCCCCAGCGACCCGCGCCTGGCAGCGCTCGAGATGCCCACGGCCGCAGATACCGCAGGTGCCGCGGATAGCTCCGCCACCGTCGATGCGCAGGCCGCCGAAACGCAGCCAACGACCATGGACGCCGCCCACAGCCCGACGGAAGGCGCCGAGGCCGAGTCCATCGCCGAAACGGAGGCGGCCGAGACAGCGGCAGCCGCAGAGCCCAGGGCTGCTCAGACCCCGACGACGCAAGCCGCTTCCGCCGATGCGCATCTGGCCGAGCGCCTCGCGCAGCTCGACGAGCGGCTGTCCGGCGCCACGCAGCCCGTCGCCACCCCGGCCCCGGCCACCAACGGTGGGGAGCAGTCGACGGCCATCGTGGTCAAGGGCCTGGGCAGCTTCGGCGCGATCACCAGCTTCAAGCAGGCACTCGAGCGCGTGGAGGGTGTGCGCGGCGTCACGCTGTCGCTGGGCCCCACCGGCGAGTTTGTGTATCGCGCCAGCCACGCAAGCGACTTCGATATCAACGCCGCCATCCAGAGCATCGAGGGGCCGACGGCCAGCATCGAGGAGACGGACGGAACCCTGGTCGTCACGCTCAGCCGCACGCGCTGAGCCTCGCTGGGGCCGTGCTAGACTGCCGGGCACGGCGCTGACCGTGAGGAGTACCCCTCCATCGGCCCATAAGAGAGGACGGGTCGCGGGCTGAGAGCCCGTCCGGAGCACGAGAGGGAGAAGGTCGCACGCGAGCCGGCCGGGTCCGCCCGATAGCGCGGGACGCAAGGCGCGAAAGCGCAAACGAAGGTGGTACCACGACGAGCCCGTTCGTCCTTCGACGAGCGGGCTTTGTGTTTGCCGACGACGGAGCCGACGGAGCATAGGCCGATGACAACGACGACCCGACGCGAGCTGCCGACTCGCTACGACGCTGCCTCGGTCGAGCCGGACATCTACCGGCGCTGGATGGACAGCGGCGCCTTCACGCCCGCGCATGAGCCACCGCCGGGCTCCGACAGATTCGTGATCACCCAGCCGCCTCCGAACGTGACCGGCTCCCTGCACACCGGCCACGCCCTGACGGCAACGGTGGAGGACACGCTGGTCCGCTACCACCGCATGCGCGGCGACGACACCCTCTGGCTGCCAGGGGTCGACCACGCGGGAATCGCCGCCCAGTTCGTGCTCGACCGCATGCTGGCGGAGGAGGGGGAGACGCGGGCGTCGTTGGGCAGGGAGCGGTACCTCGAGCGGATGTGGCGCTTCATCGACGAGACCCGCTCGGTGATCACCAGCCAGCATCAGCGTCTGGGCGCCAGCGTCGACTGGACGCGTCTGCGCTTCACCATGGACGAAGGCAGTGCCCGGGCCGTACGGGTTGCATTCAAGCGTCTCTACGACGCTGGGCTGGCATACCGCGGGGAGGCGCTGGTCAACTGGTGCCCGCGTTGCCGGACCACGATCAGCGACCTGGAGAACGTCCACCGCGAGGAGATGGGGACGCTGTGGACCGTTCGCTACCAGCTGGCACGTCCGGATGGCAGTCCGGACCCGGACGGCTGGATCAGCGTCGCCACCACGCGCCCGGAGACGATCCTGGGCGATACCGCCGTGGCCGTGCATCCGGGCGACGAGCACTACCGCGAGCTGGTTGGTCGGGAGGCGATCCTGCCGTTCCTCGGCCGCCGCATCCCGATCATTGCCGACGAGGCCGTGGAGCGGGAGTTCGGGACGGGCGCGGTCAAGATCACGCCCGCGCACGACTTCGACGACTACGAGGTCGGCAAGCGCCACGGTCTGCCGATGATCAGCATCCTGGACGAGGACGCCCGCCTGAACGAGCAGGCCGGCGAGTTCGCCGGCCTGGACCGATTCGAGGCGCGGGAAGCGTTGGTGGAGCGCCTGCGTGGGCTGGGCCAGCTGGTCGGCGAGGAGCCGCATCAGATGGTGGTTGGCCATTGCGACCGGTGCGGAACGGTCGTCGAGCCGCGGCTATCGGTCCAGTGGTTCGTGCGGACGATGCCTCTGGCGGAGCGTGCCCTGGCATCGGTCCGGGAAAGGCGTACCCGCATCGTGCCGGCCCACTTCGAGAAGGTGTACGCGCACTGGATGGAGAACATCCACGACTGGGCTGTCGGGCGCCAGCTGTGGTGGGGGCACCGCATCCCGGCCTGGTACTGCCCGGATGGCCACATCACGGTATCGGATCAGCCGGACGGGCCCGATGCGTGCGCCGCCTGCGGGCGGGCGGCCGGCGAGCTGCGGCAGGAGACGGACATCTTCGACACCTGGTTCAGCAGCGGGCTGTGGCCGTTCAGCACGCTCGGCTGGCCGGACGAGACGCCCGACTACCGTCGCTTCTACCCAACGTCGGTTATGGAGACCGGCTACGACATCATCTTCTTCTGGGTGGCGCGGATGATGATGCTCGGCCTCTTCTGCACCGATGTGGAGCCCTTCCACACGGTCTACCTGCACGGGATGATCCGGGCCCAGGGCGGGGTCAAGATGAGCAAGACCAAGGGCAACGTGGTCGACCCGCTGGACCTCATCGACCAGATCGGGGCCGATGCGCTGCGCTTCGCCCTGACCGTCGGGACTGCCCCCGGCAGCGACCAGCGCCTGACCGGCGCCAAGCTCGACGGCTCCCGGAACTTCACCACCAAGCTGTGGAACGCGGCCCGCTTCGTCATCACGTCGATGCCAGAGCCCCTCGCCGACGCCGAGGGAGAGCCGACGCTGCCGGAGAGATGGATCCGCTCGCGGCTGGCAGAGGCAACCAGCCAGGCAACGCGGAACCTGGACCAGCTCGACACGGCCAGCTACGCCGGGGCCGCATACGACTTCGCATGGGGCGACTACTGCGATTGGTTCATCGAGGCGGCCAAGGTGGAGCTGCGTCGCGACGGCGCGTCGGAAGGCGAGCGAGCTCGCGTCTGGCGCACGGCCGCGGAGGTGCTGGCAACCACGCTGCGCGTGCTGCACCCGATCATGCCCTTCGTCACCGAGGCGATATGGGCACAGCTGCACGAGCTGGACAGTTCACTCACCGACGGCGAGCCGATGCTCATCAGCGCCGCCTGGCCGGTCGCCGGGAAGCGCGATCCCGCGGCGGAGGACCACATGGCAGACCTGATCGAGCTGGTGCGAGGGGTACGCAACCTGCGATCGGAGGCGGGAATCCCGGCCGGCGGCTGGATGCCGCTGGCTGTCGCGCCGGCGAATGCTGCGGCGTCGCCCGCGATCGACGACGCGCTGCGCTACCTGGAGCCGATGGCCCGCGCCCGGCCGATCGAGCTGCTGCCGGTGGGCAGCGTCGCGCCGGCCGGGGCCTCGGCGATCACATCGGCCCTGGGCGTGGCCTGGCTCGCCGAACGTGCTGAGGCTGAGGCCGGCGCCGGCAGCGCCGCCCCTGCACGCCAGGAGCAGCTGCGGGCCCGGATCGAGCGGTTGGAGACACTGCTGGGCGATGTGCGCTTCGTGGAACGAGCGCCGGCGGCCGTCGTCGAACGAGAGCGCGATCGGCTCAGCGACCTGCGCAAGCAACTGGAGAGCCTCATCGGCCCATCCGGTGAGTGACCTATCGGTCATCCGGTTTTCCGAGGTGCCGCTGCTAGAATCGGCCGCGCTGACCCACATCCAGGGGAGCCCATGTCGTTCCTGAGGCGCAACCGCAAGGTCGAGTCGCCACCGCCGCCTCCCTCGAGCCCGGTGCAGGAGGATGTCTCGGCGCAGCAGTACGCGCTGAAGCTGAACTACCTCGCCAAGTCGAGCGAGGGCCTGCGCATGCAGCCCGATCCGGCGGTGCGGGCCATGCTGCCGGGCATCGTCGAGCCGCTGGCCAAGACCCCCGTCGAGACGATTGAGCCCCTGCCCCTCGAGTTCAGCGATGCGGCGCCGACCATGGAGCGATTCAACGAGATGCAGCAATGGGTGCTGGCGCGCCGAGAGCTGGGGCCGATCGGCCGCCACGCGCTTCTCGTCCTGGAATCCACTGACGCGCTCGACATGACGGTCGACACCTTCTACGCCGCCCTGCTGCACGGCGAGACGGACACCAGCGGCTATCCCGATTACAACGCCATCGTGGGCGGCCTGGCCAGCCACTGGGACGAGCTGTCCGGTGAGCTAATCGTTCGCGCGGTCCTCGGATGGGGTGGCAAGGGACAGCGTGGCGACACGGATCGCATCGGGCAGAGGATGCTGAGCTCCCTGTACCAGCAGGTGATCGCCTCCGGTGCCAGCCTCGGCACCGCCGATTCACCGCGAGCGGCCATCTCGGAACGGGGTGGCGTCGTCTGCCAGCACTGCGGGTTCGAGGCCGCCGCCGCCGGCGCCTTCTACTGCCCCAAGTGCGGCATGCGCATGAGCAGGAGCTGAGCTCCGTCCACCATCGTGGCACCGGTACCTTTGGCCCGGCCGCCTAGGCCCTAGTCCCATTGTCGTCAGGGTGGGTGCGCCCAATAGTGGTGCGGTCCGTACCTGTCCCACTCGCACCGAAGGATTCCGATGCAGCGTCCGATCGTCCTGCTGGCCATGGCGGAAAACCGCGAAGCGGTCGCGGGCGACCTGTCCCGAGCCGGCTTCGACTCGATCACGAACTCGCAGGAGGCCCTGTCGCACCTGGGCGCCGGAGGTCACGTCGACCTCGCGGTCATCGACTGCGACCTGCCTGCCGAGACGACTCAGGCGCTGTACGCCGCGCTCCATAGCGTTCGGTCAGTGCCGACCCTGCTGCTCTTCGGTGAAGAGATCCCGGAGTTCGCAACTGGCACCGGGGCATCGGTGACCGACGAGTACGCGATCAAGCCGATCCCCGGCGAGGCGCTCGTCTATCGGCTGCAGGCCCTGCTCATCCGCAGCGGCCAGGCGATGCCAAGTGACGGCGGGGATGTGCACGCGGGCGCGGCCGACGATGGATCGGTCATCGGCGAGGGGCACGTCGTCAGCGTCTTCGCCCCGAAGGGCGGCGTCGGCAAGACGACAGTCGCGGTCAACACGGCGGTGGCGCTGCACGAGCAGACCCGATCGCGCGTCCTCCTGTTCGACGCCGATGTCGGCGTCGGCAACGTCACCTCGGTGCTGGCGGTTCCGACCACGATGGGCCTGGCCGATCTGGCCGACTCGCCGCCCGAGGAGTGGACGGACGCCGCCTTCGACCAGTGCACGGCCGTCCACGAGGCGTCCGGCGTGCGCGTCCTGACCTGGGGCGCCGATCCCGCCGACTCGGAGCGGGTGACCGTCGATCTGCTGCTGGCTGCACTGCGCTGGGCAAAGGCACATCACACGTTCGTCGTCGTCGACACGCACCCCGGCTACGACGACCGAACCATGGCGATGCTCACGCTCGCCTCTGAGATCCTCCTGGTGGTAACGCCGGAGGTCGGCGCCATTCGCAATAGCTCGCAGTTCCTGGGACTGGCTCGTGAGGTTGGGCTGGGTGACATCATCCGGGTGGTGGTGAATCGGGCGAACCACGGCGTGCGGCTGCCGGACATCGCGCAGGCGCTCGGACTGCCGGTCAGCGCCACGGTCGTCTCCAACGGACCGCGGGCGGTCATCGCCTCTAACGAGGGCCTGCCGGTCATCACCAAGTTCCCTCGCGAGAAGATCGCCACCGACCTGCACAACGTCGCGCGGGTCGTCATCGCCGGCATCGCGCCGGCAGCGCCGGAACCGGTTCGTCGTTCCTGGTGGCAGACGCTGGTTTCGCGCAAGCCCGCCAACGCCTGACGCCGTCGCGCCGCCGCGGTGCGCCTGTGACAGAATGCGCCGGCCGTGCCGACCTACGACTACCAGTGCCGCAGCTGCGGCAACACGACCGAGGTGATCCACTCCATGCTGGAGGCGGGTCCTTCGACGTGTGATAGCTGCGGCGGTGTGCTCCGTCGGGTTCTCTACCCGGCAGGCATCATCTTCAAGGGCGCTGGCTTCTACAAGACCGATTCGCGGGCATCCGGCTCCGGCAGCGGCACCTCTGCAGCGGCCACTCCGAAATCTGATGGCGGTGGGGCCTCGAGCGATGGATCGACGCCCGCCTCGTCCGCCTCATCCCCACCGGCAAAGGCGGAATCGCCGAAGGCCGAACCCTCGGCGCAGGATTAGGCGGTCAATTCCGCACGCCAGGCGTTCTAGCGGTCCGGGTCGCGCGCCGACAGGCCAACACCCACCTCCCAGCGGCCGGCCGGATCGTCTCGTGGCCGATGTATCGGTCATTTCGTCACCCGAGCCACGCGCCAGGTGCGATTTTTGGCGTTCCATCGGGCCAGGCCGCGCGCGGATGGACATGAAGTTGTCGCCTCACGCTCACGGTTGGCCCGATGTACCGGCAATCCGACGCCCAGCGAGAGCTCCGTGTGAAGTTCTGCCCGATGTATCGGCACCTAAGCACTGCCGACTGTGGCTGGCTGAGCGCTAGGCGGAACGAGCCTGACGGGTGCCGCAGCGCCGGCAGAATCGCGCCGAGGCTGACAGCGATAGGCCGCAGTCACCGCATGACTGCACGCCGACGTGCGACATCGCACCGGCGACCTCGCGGGCCGAAGCCTCCCAGAAGGCGCCGGGAGCCGGCAGGCCGGACGCGGTCCGCGCGGCCCACTCGCTCGGGTGCACCGACGCTCCGCTCGAGCGATACGGAAGGACGTTCGACCGATCGCGACCGACGGGTCCCTGGCCGGGGTCGCCAAGCCCGAGCATATCGAGCTGCGCGCGCCGGGCGGCGAGTGAGGGCTCGTCGGCCTGGGCAGCGAGTGGTTCGGGAGCCTCGACCGGCGGTGGCGCTGTCGTGCGCGGGATCTGAACGATCGTCTCGCTGATCGGACGAATCGGCTGTGGGGCGGGTGGCTCGGGCGCGATGACGGGCTCCGGCTCGGGCTCGGGCTCGACGGCGGCCACCATCGGCTCCGGCTCGGCCTCGGGCTCTGGCTCGACGGCCGCCACCATCGGCTCCGGCTCAGGCTCCGGCTCGGCCTCAGGCTCGAGCTCGGCGACGACCGGCTCGGGCTCCAGCTGAATGTCGACGTCCTCCTCCCACGCCAGCAGGCGCAGCGGCGGATAGGTCTCGGCAGGTTGCGGCTGCTCTGCGGCAACCACCAGCGCGGTGAGCTCCGGCTCAGGCTCAGGAGTGGCTTCCAGCGCCGGGACCGGCTCAGGCTCAGGCTCATCGGCCGCCACCATCGGCTCAGGCTCAGGCTCAGGCTCGGGCTGGGGCTCCTCGGCCACCATCGGCTCAGGCTCGGGCTGGGACTCCTCTGCCACCATCGGCTCAGGCTCGGGCTCAGCCTCAGCCAGGGTGGGCTGCTCGGCGGGCCACTCGAGCGGGCCGCGCCCGTTGCCGCCGTCGGCGAGATCCTCGGTCGGCCACGTCTCGAGCCCGAGCCGCCGGTCCAGCTCGTGCTGCGCCATCGCGGCCTCGGCGGCCGCAGCCGCGATCTCCGGATGCTGCGCATGGAACGTGCTCTCGAAGCGCTCCAGCAGGTCGTCGGTGCCGGCAATTGGCACGCAGCTGCGGCAGCGGCCGGAGTCGTCGTTCCAGCAGTTGGTGCAGGTGTACTGGCGGCAGTCGATGCAGAAGTTGAACGACTCGTGGAAGGCCTCGAGCTGCTTGGAGGCGAGTGCCTCTTCCTCGGATCGCATGGCATCGCCCATGGCATCGCCCAGCGCGTCCTGGCTCATGATGTAGTTCCTGAGCCCGGAGATCAGCCCGCGCGTCTTGCGGATCGTATTCAGCTCGGTGGGAGCGGCGAACTCGTAACGAGTCCCGCACCGTTCGCAGAATGATTCGGTCAGCGCTTCAGTCATGTCGATGGCAGGTTCCCACCGTGGGTCAGCCGAATAGGGAGCGCCAGTATAGCTACGACCCCCGACCCTCCCTATGGCCGGATTGGTACCTCTGGCGGCGGCGTTCGTACCTGCGTAGCTCAATCGGGGCGCCGATCCAACTCTGCTGATCGCGCTATCCGCTGGTGAATGTAAGGGCGCATCACCCGGGGGCGCTCCACGACCGCGAGCACGGGGCTATTCACAGGTAAATGGCGCAGGACTCGGGCAACCCCTCATGCGCCCATGGATCCACCAGAGAATGGAATCCAGTGGTGAATGGCCCGGCTGGGGCGTCCAAATCGCCCATGCTAGGATCGGCCGAATGGGCATTCTGTCCCGGCTGGAGGCGCTGTTCGAGCGAATCTTCGAAGCGCCGGCCGGCCGCCTGGGCGCAACGCTTCAGCCGGTTTCGCTGGAGAAGCGAATCGAGCGGGCGATGGACGCCAGCAAGTCATTCCGCGACGACGGGATCATCGTTCCGAACTCGTACGACCTGCACCTCAACCCAGCCGATTACGCGTCCTTCGAGTCCTACCGCGCCTCGCTGGAGGACGACCTCGCTCACCGAGTGATCACCCGCGCGCGCCGAGAGCGCTACACGCTGGTCGCGCGCCCCCGGGTCCGCGTCGTCGCCGATCCCGGCGTGCCGCGCCGCGATATCCGGGTGGCCGCCAACGTCGTCGACGACGAGGGAGCGCGGGTGCGCTCGGACCGCCCGATGCCTGCATCGTCGGACACGATGGTCTTTGCACGCCCCGGCCACGAGGTGGCCGCGCCGGACTCGGCTCAACGCGCCTACCTGCTGGTCATGACCGATGGCGCCCCGCCCGTGCAGTTCGACCTGGGCGGTGCGCTGATCAGCATCGGGCGGGCCAGCGACAACGACGTCATCGTGGACGACGCGCTGGTGAGCCGGCATCACTGCCAGCTCAAGCTGCAGCACGGGGCGTACAGCTTTGCCGACCTGGGCAGCCGCAACGGCTCGTTCGTCAACGGCGAGCCGGTCACCGAGGTGGCGCTGGGGCCCGGTGACATGATCCGCATCGGCTCCACGGAGATCGAGTTCCAGGTGCGCGGATGACCGGAGAGGTCCTCCGGCTCCTGCTCCTGGTCCTGCAGCTCGCCTTCTTGGGGATCCTCTACCTGATCCTGCTGCGCTTCGCCCGCTCGCTGATGCGCGACCTGCGCAGCGCCGAGCAGGCCCAGCTGGCCAGCCACTCGGGCATCGGCAGGCTGATCGTGCTCGAGTCGCCGGAGGACGAGCCGCCGATGGGCCGCCCGATCGCGCTCGGCCCCATCAACTCGATCGGCCGCAACGTGAACAACACCATCTTCGTGGAGGACGACTTCGTCAGCGCCACCCACGCCATGCTCACCTTCCGCGGGCGGAGCTGGTTCATCGAGGACCAGGGCAGCACCAACGGCACGTACGTCAACGGCCACCGCATCGATCGGCCGGTGGCCCTCTCCTTCGGCGACGAGCTGACGATCGGCCGGGTACGGATGCGCCTTGAGCGCTGAGGCCACCGCGGTTCCACGCCGCTCCCGTCGGTCGCCGCGCGTTGCCTGGCGCTGGCTTGAGCTGCGCATGCTGCTGCCGCTGCTGGTGCTGGTGCCGCTGGGCTTCGCGATCACGAACATCGCGCGGACGGCGTCTGCGGACCCTGGGCCGCTGCTGCTCGCGGCCATCTACCTGGTCACCATGCTGGCCGCCCACTTCGTGTTGGTGGCGGCCGGCCACAGGGGTGACCCGCTGCTGCTGCCGCTGGTGGCGACCATTGGCGGGATCGGCATGGTGATGCTCAACCGGCTGGCGCCGGACCTGGGCCAGACCGCCGCCTTCGGGCTGAACCTGGACGTAGCCGCCACCCAGCTGCTCTGGTTCGTGGTGAGCGTGGCCGCCATGCTGGCCGTCGCCATCGGCCTCCGGGACGACCGGATCCTGCGCCACTACAAGTACAGCTGGGCGCTGGCCGGCACCGCTGCGCTGCTCTTCACCTTCCTCTTCGGCACCGAGGTGAATGGCGCCCGGCTGTGGATCTACGTGGGGCCGATCGGCTTCCAGCCGAGCGAGTTCATCAAGATCGTGCTGGTGGTCTTCATCGCCGGCTACCTGGCCGAGCACCGGACGCTGCTGCGCGATGCCAGCGCCCGCATCGGGCCCATCCGCATCCCGCCGCTGCCCTACCTGCTGCCGATGCTCGCCATCTTCGTGATCGTGATGGCGGTGGTTGTCTTCGGCAAGGACCTGGGCACCGCCCTGCTCTTCTTCGGCATCTTCCTGACGATGCTGTTCGTGGCGACGGGCAGGCGCAGCTACGTGCTGATCGGCCTGGTCCTGTTCCTGGCCGGCGCCTACGTTGCCTCGCGGCTGTTCGCCCACGTGGCGGGCCGGATCGATTCGTGGATCGATCCGTTCGCCGACCCGCTGGGCGCCGGCTACCAGACCGTGCAGTCGCTGTACGCCTTCGGCCGCGGTGGGCTGTTCGGAGAGGGCCTCGGCCAATCGCTGCTCCCCACCGCCGGCGGCCGCTTCTTCGGCGTCGAGACCGACTTCATCTTCGCTGTCGTCGGGGAGGAGCTCGGAGCGGTGGGCGCGTTCGCACTGCTGGCGCTGGTGATGGCACTGGTGTTCCGCGGGTTGCGGGTCGCCATCCTGGCCCGCGACGACTTCAGCGCTATGCTTGCGGTGGGGCTCGCTGCCAGCCTTGGGCTGCAGACGCTGATCATCTCGGCGGGCGTGCTCAAGCTGATCCCGCTGACCGGGATCACCTTCCCGTTCGTCAGCTACGGCGGGTCCAGCCTGCTGGCCAGCTTCATCGTGATCGGGCTGCTGCTGGCGATCAGCCATCGCTCGGCCGTGGCGGCGGACGCCCAGGGAGGGGCGCAGTGATCGCCGTCAACGCGCGTCGGCTGTCGCTGTACGTGATCCTCTCGTTCGCGATCGTGTCCGGCGGCCTGAGCTGGTGGCAGCTGGTGGACGCTCAGGCGCTGGCCACCCGGCAGGACAACCCGGAGGTGGTCGCCGCGCGCCGGACTCAACCGCGCGGTGCCATCTTCGACGCTCGCGGGGAGCTGCTCGCCTCCAGCCAGGTGATCGACGGCATCAGCCGCCGGACCTATCGCGATCCGGCGTTCAGCCACGTCATCGGCTACTCCAGCCTGCGCTTCGGGACGACCGGCATCGAGCGGGCATGGGACGATCTCCTCAGCGGCCGCGCAGACCCGAACCCGCTGAACGATTGGCTCAACGACGTTCTCGACCGCCAGCCGCCGCCCGCCGACCTGACGCTGACTATCGACCAGCGGCTGCAGGACTTCGCGGCCGCCCAGCTTGGCGCGGATGCCGGGGCGGTGGTAGCCATCGATCCGCGCAGCGGCGCGATCCTGGCCATGACCTCGACGCCGACGTACGACGCCACCCCGTTCTCCGGCGACCCGGACACGGCCGCCGCGCCGTACCGGGATCTCCAGCAGCGACCGGATGACCCGCTGGTGGCCAGGGATCGCCAGGGACACTACACGCCCGGCTCGATCATGAAGGTGCTGACCGCAGCAGCCGGCCTGGACTCCGGCGCCATCACGCCCGACACCACCTTCCCCGATCAGCCCCGTCAAGAGGTGGAAGGCTTCGTGGTCGAAGGCTTCCGGGTGCTGGAGCATGACATCAGCCCGATCCAGCCCGCCCTGTGGCCACTGTCCGAGGCGCTTCAGGTATCCAGCAACATCTTCTTCGCGCACGTCGGCGTGGAGGTCGGCACCGACGCCTACCTCGAGTACGCGCGGCGCTTCGGGTTCTGCGAGACGCTCGGCATCGGCTCACCGCCTCATGCGCTGCTGGTGGCTGCCTCGTTCGTGACCGCCCAGGCCGACGGCGATTGCGCCCCGTTTGCCGACCGCGCGGAGCTTGCCCAGGCCGCCTTCGGGCAGGGTCGGGTCAGCGTCACGCCGGTCCAGGTGGCGCTGCTGGCGGCCACCATCGCCAACGACGGCATCATGGCGGAGCCATACGTCGTCCGCGACCTGCGCGCGCACTCCACGCGCCCGTCGGTTGGACCTTCCGACCGCGTGCTGGAGACGTACACCTCTGGCTTCGGGAACCGCGTCGTCAGCCCGCAGACGGCGGCCCAGGTCACCTCAGCCATGGTCGACGCCGTGCACGGGGAGATCGGACAGCTGTACGCCGGAGCCGGTGCGGTGAGCAACTTCGGGATCAGCGGCGTGATGACCGCCGGCAAGACGGGCACCGCGGAGCTTGGTCCAGGCCGGGAGCCGCATTCCTGGTTCATCGGCTTTGCGCCTGCCGATGCCAGCGGTACGCCGACGGTCGCCATCGCCGTCATCGTCGAGGGCGGCGGGTCCGGTTCGGGCAGGGCGGCGCCGATCGGTGGGGCCGTCATGGCCGAGTCGCTGAAGCTGCTGGAGCAGGGTGCCGGAGGTTGAACGGAATCGGCCCCGAAGCCGTCTGTAACGGCGTGGGGTATTGTCATGCAGAGAGGTCTTCCTCCCGAGCCTCCGCCCAGACGTAAGGAACAGCACAACAGATGGTGAAGAACGTCCAGGAGCCGGCGGAGCGCGTCGTCGCCAACGTCGAGCGCGTGATCATCGGCAAGCACATCGAGGTGCGGATGGCCCTCGTCGCCCTGCTCTGCGAGGGACACATCCTGATCGAGGACGTGCCGGGCGTCGGCAAGACGATGCTCGCCAAGGCCCTCTCCAAGAGCATCGGCTGCAGCTTCCGCCGCATCCAGTTCACGCCCGACCTGCTGCCCTCCGACGTGACCGGCCTCTCCATCTTCAACCAGAAGTCGCAGGAGTTCGAGTTCCGCCCGGGACCGATCATGGCCCAGGTCGTCCTGGCCGATGAGATCAACCGGGCAACCCCCAAGACCCAGTCGGCGCTGCTCGAGTGCATGGAGGAGCGGCAGGCGACCATCGACGGCGTCACCTACCCGATGCCGTCGCCCTTCCTGGTGATCGCCACCCAGAACCCGATCGAGTACGAGGGCACCTTCGCCTTGCCGGAGGCCCAGCTCGATCGGTTCATGCTCCGTCTCCGTCTCGGCTATCCGAAGGCGATGGAGGAGATCGTCATCCTCGACGAGCAGAAGCGGCTACACCCCATCGACGACCTGCGACAGGTCCTCTCGCTGGAGGAGCTGCGCCAGATGCAGACCGGCATCAAGGAGATCTATGTCGACCAGACGGTGGCCGACTACATCGTCCGCCTGGTGACCGCCACTCGCGAGCATCCGGACGTCTACCTGGGTGCCTCGCCGCGCGGCTCGATCAACCTCTACCGCTCCAGTCAGGCCCTGGCGGCCCTCGAGGGGCGCGACTACGTCATCCCGGACGACGTCAAGCAGCTGGCGGTAGCGGTGCTCGCACACCGCATGATCATCAAGAGCCAGGCGTCGCTGCGCGAGATCGATCCCGATTCGATCGTGCGCGAGATCCTGGCCCAGGTTCCCATCGGCGAGGCCGCCAGCGCCACGGCCGGACCCGTCTAGCGCCCACCGAAAGGATCCGCCGCCATGGGCCGCCTGGCGCGACAGCTGCGATTCGTCTTCCTCGGCACGGTGCTGGTGGTGGCTGCCTTCAGCACCGGCATCGACTTCCTCTTCTTCCTCGTCTACCTGCTGGGCGCGCTGCTGCTGGGCTCGTGGTTCTACGCGCGGCGCGGCCTGCAGGGACTGCGCGCCGGCTATCACGTGGCCAACCCGCGCGCCCAGGTGGGGGAGGTGCTGCAGGCCGTCTACCGGATGGACAACGGGACGCGCTGGGCCAAGCCGTGGGTCGAGCTGTGGAACGACTCCACGCTGCCGGCGCCCCTGCCTGGGCGGGTGATCGGCGTCCCGGCCAATAGCAGCAGGCAGTGGGTGGCGAAGGTCACCCTGCTGCGGCGCGGCTCGTATCGGCTCGGCGCCCTCCGCGTGCGCACCGGCGACCCCTTCGGTCTGTTCAACAGCGAGATGGTGGTTGGCCAGCCGACCTGGATCGTCGTCTTCCCGAAGGTGCACCAGCTGCCGCGCTGGCGCCTGCCGCCGTCGCCGGTCGACGGCACCGCGCCGTCTCGGCGGCGCTTCGAGGCCGCCAGCCCATTGGTGAGCAGCATCCGCCCGTATGTCCACGGCGACGCCATCAACCGCATCCACTGGCTGACCAGCGTTCGGCATGGCGAGCTGCACGTGAAGGAGTTCGACGTGGAGCAGACGGCCGACCTGTGGCTGCTGCTCGACCTGGATCGTGGCGCGCACGCCGGCGTGGGGGAGACCGCCTCGGTGGAGGCGGCGGTCAGCGCGGCGGCCTCGATCGCCGTGCAGACGCTGAACGAGAACCGCGCTGTCGGCCTCACCGTCTCGTCGCGCCGGCAGCACGTGCTGACACCGGACCGCGGTACGCGCGTCGAGCAGAAGATCCTGCACCTGCTGGCCAACGTGCAGGCCGATGGCTCGCGTCCGCTGGCCGAGGTGCTGGTGGCAACCCTGCCGCAGCTGCGCCGCGGCATGACGCTCTGCATCGTGACCGGCTCCACCGATCGCGAGTGGGTGCGTGCCCTTGCCTCGCTGCGGCGCAGGGGCGTTGGCACAGTCGTTGTCCTGCTGGATCGGAACAGCTACGTCGGCCGGACCGATGCGGAGGCGAGTGCCGAGCTCGGGGCGGTCAGGCACGCGCTGGCCGAGTACGACATCGGCTACCACCTGCTGACCGCGGGTGACGACATCGCCCATGCGCTCGGCGGACACGGGGCCGGTCGGCGCGCTTCGCGGCCGAAGGTCATGAACCCGGAGGAGCTTCGTGCCTGACTGGCTGCGCCGCTATGTGCGGCCGCGGGAGGGGTGGCTCTCCGCGTTCCTGCTGCTGGTCATGCTGCTCAGCGTCGCCTGGTCCGTCCAGGCCGCTGGCTGGCTGCTGCAGGCCGATTACCTGCTGCCCGTCGCGATCTACGGCCTGCTGCTGGGCGTCGTTCTCGGCCTGACCACCCTGAGCGTAGTGGCGGTGCTGCCGATCAGCGCGGTGATCGGCGCCATGATCGTGCTGTCGGCAGTCGGCGGCGAGTACTTCCCGAACATGGGGCTTGGCGGCCAGCTGTCCGCCCTCCACCTCGAGGCGGTCGACTGGATCCTGATCCTCACTGCCCGCGGGTACGCGCCGCAGCTGACGCCGTACGCCGTCGGGCTCGGCGTGATCATGTGGGTGACGGCCTTCATCGCGGGCTACACACTCTACCGGCACCACCGCGTCATGGACGCGATCCTGCTCGTCGGCGCGGCCCTCATCACGAACATGGCGTCGACGCTGATCGACCTGTTCGGCTACCTGGTCCTCTTCATGGTGGCCGCCCTGCTGCTCTGGCTACGGGCGGCGCTGGTCAGCCGCGAGGAAGGCTGGCAGCGCAGACGTGTCAACGAGAACGCCGACGTGCCAGCCGCCATCATGTGGCGGGGCGCGGGCTTCATCGCCGCCTCGATCGTCCTGGCGTGGGCGCTGACCGGCGTCGCGGTCGCCGCCCCACTGACCGCGGTCTGGCAGAACCTGGACACGGCCTGGAGTGACGTTCGCAGCCAGCTCGACCTGGTGTTGGGGGGCCTGAACAGTGGGGAGTCGCGCTTCCACGGCACGAACTTCGGGCCCAACTTCAGCATCTCCGGCGAGTGGAGCAGCCGCGATGATCCGGTCCTCACCGTTGCGGCTGATCGCGCGCTCTACCTGCGAGCCGTCACCTACGACGTCTACACCGGACGGGGTTGGGCACAGACCCCGGGCCGCCAGCGGGACGTGCCGATCGACCAGCCCATCTTCCCGCAGTACTCGCCCGAACGGCCTACCCTCGAAGCGACCGACGTCGCGACCATCGAGATCCAGATCCAGCGATCGAGCGCGCGAACCCTGTTCACGACCGGCTATCCGATCAGCGCCTCCGCGCCAACGGTCGTCACCGAGAGCGCCAATCAGCCCTTCCTCGGCCAGCTGACGGCCACGACGTCGATCCCGTCGGGCTCCAGCTATGGCTTGAAGGTAGCCATCAGCACCGCCACCGAAGCCCAGCTGCGCTCGGCCGGCACCGACTATCCGGCGGAGATCACGCAGTACTACCTGGGCACAGACAACGTAACTGTTCGGACGCGGCAGCTGGCAGAGGAGATCGTTGCCGACGCCGACACGCCGTACGACATGGCCGAGGCCTTCACGCAGTACCTGCAGGGCGTGGACTTCGAGTACCGCACCACCGCACCGGTGGCCACCGACCCCAATCAGGATGCGGTCGACTTCTTCCTGTTCGACGAGGAAGGCGGTCGCGTCGGCTTCTGTGAGCACTACGCATCGGCGATGGTGGCCATGGCGCGCTCGGTGGGGATCCCGGCCCGCATGGCGATCGGCTTTGCGCCCGGCGAGCGCGCGGCGTTGACGGGCGGCGAGCGAGCTCCCGGCAGCAGCCCGGTCTGGCAGGTCCGCGAGAAGAACGCCCATGCGTGGCCCGAGCTGTACTTCCCCGGCTTTGGCTGGCAGGTGTTCGAGGCGACCAAGAGCATCCGACCGGTGTTCCGCCGCGCAGGGGCGACCGCGAATCCCGACGGGCAGGGCGGCACGGTAACGCCGCCGGACGTCAACATCGACCGACGTACCGGACCCGAATTCTCGCTCCCGTCAGCGGAGCCGATTCCCGGCGGCCGCCGCAGCAACGAGCCGGCTTCTCCATCCGGGGACGAGGGTCGGGGCGGCGCCCTGGTCATCATCGTGGTCCTGGGTCTCCTGGGGCTGGCGGCCTGGCGATGGCGGCGGGCGAGGCTGGCCCTCCGCTTCCTGAGCCCCGGTGACCGGCAGTGGATGCGCCTCTCGCTGGCCGCCGAGCGCGCCGGCGTCGGCCAGCGACCCTCAGAGACGATCTACGAGTACGCCGGCTGGCTGGAGGAGCAGATCCCCGCCCGCCGCGTGGACATCAAGACGCTAGCCGACGGCAAGGTCCTCCAGACCTACTCCGGCCGCCGCATCTCCGGCAACGCGATCCGGGCCATGGAGGCGGCCTGGAAGCGGCTTCAGCTGCCGATGATCTGGCTGGCCGTGCGCCGGCGGCTTGGCTCCCTGATCAAGGATCGCCGAGGCTAGAGGGCGAGCGGCGCACCCTCCGCCTCGTCCTGGTGGAGGGGCGTGTGGCCCAGCAGGTGGGCCGTGTCATTCCACGCTTCCAGGCGCCAGCCCGGATCGTCGTCGAGCCGCGCGAGCAGCGAAAGCGAGGCGTTGTCGACGTCCAATGCCCCCGCGCGATGCAGGTCCAGGCCAAGCAGCTGGCGTGCGGCCAGCCGCAGGATGCCGCCGTGCGACACCAGGCACGCGGTCTCCGCGTCGCCACTGAGCTCGTCGATGGCGGTGGCCACGCGCCGCTGCGCGTCCTCCAGCGGCTCCGCGCCCGGCGGTTGGGTTGTGCCTCCGTCCGCCCGCCAGGCGGCGTAGCGCCGCGGGTCAGCCGCTTCCAGCTCGGTGTGGGTCCGCCCCTCCCATGCTCCCTGGCCAATCTCCATCAGCCGCGCGTCGTCCGAAAGCTCCGCCGGGCGATCGGCAGCTGCCAGCGCATCCACCAGCACTCGGGCGGTGGCCATCGCGCGCTGCAGGGGCGAGCTCACGATCCGCACTGGCTGAACCTCCGCCGCGGCCAGGCGAGCCGCCAGCAGCCGTGCCTCGAGTTCGCCGGCCTCGTGGAGCGGCGGGTCCAGGTGGCCCTGGAAGCGGCCCTCTCGATTCCAGGTGGTGACGCCGTGCCGCACCAGCAGCAGGCGGCGGATCACCGGGCGGCGGCGCTCCGGGATGCGTCGTAGGCTGCCTGGGTTGCGGACGTCGCGGCGGGGACATCGGGCGCGGATCCGTGGTCGGCCAGCGTCTCGCCCATGACGCGCACCGCGTCGACCATCTCCTCGATCTCGACCATGCCCATGTGCCCGAAGCGCATGATGCGGCCCGCCCACTTGCCCTGACCTCCGGCCACCACCAGGCCGCGACGGCGCATGTCTGCGTTGAACGGCCCCCAATCCAGTCCCTCCGGCAGCCAGGCGGCCGTCACGGTCGCGGACCGATCCTGCGGCTCGGCAACCAGGCGCAGCCCCAGACCTTCCAGGCCTGCCTGTGACCCGGCGGCGATCGCCTGGTGCCGGGCCCAGGTCCGCTCGCGCCCCTCGTCGAGGAGGCGGCGCACGCCGACGCGCAACCCGTAGAGCACGGCCACTGCCGGTGTCCACGGCGTCTGACCCTTGGTCGCCCATTTGCGCGCCTCGGCGAAGTCCCAGTAGAAGCGCGGCATCTGCGCAGCCGCCTCGGCGGCGCGCGCCCGCTCGCCGATCGCCGCGATGGCGATTCCCGGAGACGCCATCCACGCCTTCTGGCTGGCGCTCACCACCAGGTCGACGCCCCACTCGTCCATCTCGAACGGCATGGCACCGAGGCCGCTGATGCCGTCCACCAGCGTGAGCGGGTCACCCGGCCCGGCGTGTACGGCAGCCACCAGCTCTCGCAGCGGATTGGCCACCCCGGTCGACGTCTCGTTGTGGGTCAATAAGACCGCGCGGTAGGGCTCTGCTGCCGCCAGCCGCTCGCTCAGCTGCGCCGGATCGGCCGCGTGCCCCCATTCAACCTCCATGCGGTCGACGCGCGCCCCGAACGCCTCGGCGATGTCGGCGAACCGATCCCCGAAGCCACCAATGATGACCGCCAGCACCCGATCGCCGGGCGACAGGGTGTTGACGATGGCGGCCTCCATGGCGCCCGAGCCGGAGCCTGTGAGCAGCAGGATCTCGCCGCCGGCGCCGATGAGGGTCGCCAGGCCGCCGCTGATCTCTTCCTGCAGCTCGCCGAACTCGCTGCCGCGGTGGTCGATCATCGGGGCGGTCTGTGCCTGGCGCACGTCGTCGGGGATCGGCGTCGGCCCGGGGATGCGCAGGTTGTGTTCCATGGCCCGCATCATAAGGGGCTGGACAGTCCCAGCCGAGGCTAGGACGGATGAACTGCTCGATTTCATCCCAGTTCGGGACGGCGCCGAAAGTTCCATCTCACGCCCACCCCGGTCGGTTGCCCAGGTCGTCGCGCCTATCCGGAGTCCCAGTCGTTCGTCGTCAGGGTGAAGACCAGCTGGAAGCCAATGTCGTTGTCCTGCGCTTCCGTGCGCATCGATCCGATGATGGCGTGGGCCTCGTCCAGATCCGCCTGGCTCGTGCCGGGTTGCGCCTCGAGGCGGATTCCGATCGGCGTTCCCTCGATGTCGACCGTCCAAGTCTCCCGTCGAGCGTCGATTCGTCGGTAGACCGCGTCGTGCCCGGCGACGGTGACCGCCGTCCCGTCGCCCTCGGCGACGGTCCCTCCGGGCACGAAGTCGAGGAGGATCTCGACGTCACCGGACCCGTATCCGTTGTGCATGAAGCCGACATTGCAGTAGCTCCCTGCGCAGCTGAACCCGTCCCACGAGTAGGTGCCCGCCGGGTTCCGGCCGGTGTCGGGCCAGCCGTGGACGACCTCGTCGCGCGCTGCGGCGGATGGCGCTGGCGCGCTGGGGCTGGCGGTGGCTGGCGGCGGGCCGACGTCCGGAGGCACCAGCAGGCCGCTGCCAATCACGACGATGACGATGACCGCCGCGGCGGCCACGGCCAGAGGGGCAAAGCGCAGCACGGCGGGGAACCTCCATCGAGCGGTCAGGCGACGAGCTAGCGGCGTCGGAAGCTCCTCGGGGATGCCGATGACGCTCGCTCGCAGGGCCGCTGGCGCAGGCTCGGCGAGTTCCCGGAGGTCGGCACGGAGGCGCATCTCGAAATCGTGGTCTGTCATCGCAGGGTTTCCCTCGAGTCATCCTCATCAAGTCCAGTCCGCAGTTCGCGGAGACCGCGATGCAGCCGCGACTTGACGGTGCCCGGCGGCACGCCCAGGCGGGCGGCGATCTGATCGATGCTCAAATCTCGATAGAAGCGCAGCGCGACCACGACCCGCTGATCGGGCGCCAGCCGCGCCAGCGCCGGCCACAGCAGCGCTCGGTCGTGGGTTGGGCCGTAGGCGTCCGAAGCTTGGAATTGCAGCTCGGGCGAGAGGTCCTGAGTCCGCCAGCGGGCGCGTGGCGCAGGCGGTTGCGACAGGTGTTGACCAGGATGCGGTCGAACCAGTGCTGGAAGAGGTCATGGTCCCGTAGCGTCGACCATTTCCGCCAGGCCGTCACGAACGCGTCATGCGTGGCGTCCTCCGCCTCCGCGCGCTGGCCAAGGATCAGATAGGCGAGGCCATAGCTGGCGTCGAGGTGCTTATCGGCGAGGTCGCGAAAAGCGTCGGCGCGGACGCTTGAGCCGCTGCCCTCGACACCCTCCTGCTGCGCCATGGCGCCGACCTTACTCGTCTCCATTGCACATACGACACCTGGGCCGGCCGGAACGTTCCGCACGTCAGCGGTGGCCGCGTCAAGCGGGGTGTGTCGCCGGTCTTGGCAGCCGCCCGGCGGCGGTAGACTCGGAGGGTGTCACCCTCGAAGCGCAGCGAGCGCCTCACATCTCCGATGTTCGGGGAGACCACGGATTCTGACGCGCCACTGGCCGCCCGGATGCGCCCGCGGACCCTGGACGAGTTCGTGGGTCAGGCGGCGCTAGTCGGCGAGGAAGGCGCGCTGAGCCGCGTTGTGCGGCCCGGCTACCTGCCCAGCATGGTCCTATGGGGCCCGCCCGGATCGGGCAAGACGACGCTGGCGCGTCTGCTCGCCGAGCGGTCCGAAGGCACCTGGCGCCAGCTGTCGGCGGTGACCAGCGGGGTTGCCGATGTGCGCGCCCTGGTCGCCGATGCCAAGGCGCTGCGCCAGCAGGGCGGGCGAACGGTGGCCTTCATCGACGAGCTGCATCGGTTCAACAAGGCCCAGCAGGACGCGCTGCTGCCGCACGTCGAGGACGGCACCATCACCCTGATCGGCGCGACCACGGAGAACCCGTACTACGAGCTCAACTCGCCCCTGCTGTCGCGCCTGCGGGTGTATCGGCTGGAGCCACTCTCCGAGGAGGAACTGCGCGTCATCGTCGCGCGGGCGCTGGCCGAGGACCGTGGCCTTGCCGGGCGGGTCAGCCTGGCGGACGAGGGAATGGCCTCGTTGCTCAGCCTGTCCGGTGGCGATGCGCGGCAGGCGCTGAACATCCTCGAGGCGTCAGCCGCGGTGGCCCCGGATGGCGCCGATATCGGGCCGGAGGCCATCTCTGAGGCAGCCCAGCAGCGGCTGCTGGCCTACGACCGGGTGGGGGACCAGCATTACGAGGCGGCATCGGCGTTCATCAAGTCGATGCGCGGCAACGACCCGGACGCGGCGCTGTACTGGTGCGCCAGCATGGTGGCGGCGGGGGAGGATCCGACCTTCATTGCGCGCCGGATCGTGATCGCCGCCAGCGAGGACGTTGGCAACGCCGACCCGCGCGCCCTGCAGGTGGCGGTGGCGGCCATGCAGGCGGTGGAGATGATCGGGTTGCCGGAGGCGCAGTACGCCCTGGCCCAGGCGGCCGCGTACGTTGCATCGGCGCCGAAGTCAAACCGGGCAGGAGCCGCATACTTCAGCGCGCTGGCGGACGTCGAGGAGAAGGGCCGGCTGCCGGTCCCGCTGCATCTGCGTCCATCGGCTCACCGTCGGTTGGCGCGGGAGCACGGGTACGGCAAGGGCTACCTCTACCCGCACGACTTCGCCGACGCCGATGTCGACCAGCAGTACCTGCCGGATGAGCTCGCCGGCAAGGTGTACTACGAGCCGTCGGACCAGGGGCTGGAGACGCAGATCGGGGAGCGCCTGCAGCGGCTGCGACGCCAACGCCTGGAGAGCCAGCGCCAACGCGGTTGTGCCAAGAAGTCACGCTGATGCGAGTGCCTTCACGGGGCCACCTGAAACGCCATTCGAGTTCGAATATCTGGAGCGGCGGGTTCTCGCGTTGAGCGGCAGCGTAACCTGACCGCGCGACGGCTAGGTCTGGCGTCGGACCCAGACCTGAAGGATCGCGCCGAAGTTGTCCTGGCGCATCCAAGCGACGACGGTTTTCGTGTCGCCGTCGGCGCCAACCGGCAAGGCACGGTGATGCGCGGTCGAGGAGACGCGCTGCACACTCGACCACGTGACACCGCCGTCATCACTTCTGCGCAGGTAGGTGGCGGCATCTTCGGTGCATGGATCGTTCAGGCACCGCAGAAAGAGCGCTCGCCAGCGGCCACTCCGGACCGAGATCACCATCTGGCTGCTCTCGCTTGCCGACTTTGGGGACAGCGATGATCCGCCGCCCCAGCTCGTCCCGTTGTTCGTGCTGCGCCGGATCCGAACCCAGGTTTCGTCGCCGTCGACCGCGGTGTAGCCGAACACGACGGTCGTGCCTGCAGCCGCCAGGGCTGGGCCACTGAAAGTCTGCGCACCGGATGCCAGCCCAACGCGGCTCGACCAGGAGCTGCCATCGTTTCCCGACCGCTGGTACCAGACGCTGTCACCATCGTTGTAAACGATGTGGATCCTTCCGTAGCGACCAATCGCTACCACCGGCAAGGCGTAGCTCGGGTTCGCTTGGTGCACGCTGACCATGCCGCCAAACGTCACTCCACCGTCGGTGCTGACCCTCGAGCGGACTCCATTGGTCTGCCCCTCCCCTGACCAGACGACCGCGACCCGCCCGGCCGCATCGCGGGCGACGCGCGGGTCAAAGGCGTTGAGGGTCGAAGGCGACAAGGCCTTCCGCGTGTCCCAGGTCTTGCCGGCGTCAGTGCTCCGCACGTACCACACGCGTGTCGTGCCGCCCGCAGACTGCAGCCAGACGATGTCAAATCGCGATCGGTACGAGGACATGCTGACAACCAACGATTGGCCCGTCGTCCCAGAGATGGCCTTCCGACTTCCCCATGTCTTTCCGCCATCCGTTGATCGTCGGAAGTAGACACGTGAGTCAAAGTCGGCTGGCTCGATCCACGCCATGCCAACGGTGTTCGACCCCGCCAGCGCGATGGCCCCCGGCTCCGCATGCGCGCGTACGCCTGCGCCGCTGATCCGGGTCGGCGTCCCGAAGCTGAGCAGCGCCTTGGCTGGGACGATCGTTACGAGCAGAAGGGCCATGACAGCCACTGCCGCCATCGCGGTGCGTCGACTCACGGCCCAGTTGCTCCTCGCCTATGCGCGACCGATGCCCAGGCCGTTGACGGCGACGGTCGCCACGGCCAGCAGGACGGCCATGACGAGCACCAGCACGCCGATGTTCCGCAGGTCGCGGAGGACGTAGTGATACTCGGCGGCCGCGCGCTCGCCAAGGCGCGATGAGCCGCCGACCGTGATCTGCGGGTCGGCCGGCCGAGATCGACGGCTGCGCAAAGGCGTGGAGGTCATCGGTGGCGCGGTGGCTGCGCGAACCTCGGCGTCGGCTCGCTCGAACGCGTCCGGCATCGCGCCGAGTGCTGGGGCGCTGCCGGTGTCGGCCGGTCGCTCGAGGGGCTCGGCGTCTGAACGTGGCGCAGCCGGCCGCGGTGCAGGGCGCTGCTGCTGGCGGCGTCGCGCGCGCCGGCTGTTGGCCTTGCCACCTCGTCGTGCCATGCGGTCCTCGCGTTCAGTCGGAGCGTGATTTGCGGGCACGCAGCGCCCTCGGGGCGGCCGCGTGGGGGCGGTATGATACCAGCCGTCCCCACCGAGCCTACGCCCAGCCCCGGAGCGCCCACCGATGGCAGAGCTGAACCAGTTCCTGGTCGACAACCTGGTCGTGGTGGTTGGCGCCCTCGTCGCCCTGATCCTGATCCTGCTGGTTGTCGCGCTGCTGCAATCGATGCGGTTGGGGCGCGCGGTGCGCGCCTATCGGGCCCTGGTGAGCGATGGGGGGCAGGGATCCCTCGGCGAGGTACTGGAGTCGCACGTCGGTCGGGTTGACGAGGTCCGGGACCGTCTCACCGAGCTGGACAGGTTGCATGGCGAGCTGGAGCGCCGGTCAGAGACGAGCATCCAGCACATCGGCCTGGTGCGCTTCAACCCGTTCGAGGACACGGGCTCCGACCAGAGCTTCGCGATCGCCCTGCTCGACGATCGGCGCGATGGGCTGGTGATCTCCAGCCTCCACGGCCGCGCCAACACGCGCCTCTTCGCCAAGCCGGTCTCCGGCGGCACCTCCAGCCACGCGCTCTCCGACGAGGAGGAGAAGGCGATTCGCATCGCGGTGTCGGGCACCGGGGCGAACGGCGCCTGAAACGCCGACCGGGTGAACCAGGCTGGACCGATCGATCCCAGGCAGCGGCGGCTGGCCGAGCGACGCCTTGTGCACGCCCTGCAGCGCCTCCACCGTCGGGAGCCGATGAAGCCCGACTTCCGGGTTGATGCCCTGATTGCCGCGGCGCGGGTGGCGCCGCGCGCGGCGCCTGGACATAGGGGAGCGACTCCCCTCGCGCTGGACGACGCCGCCCTGCTGGGCGTGGTCGACGGGCTGGTGACGACGGGGAAGCTAGCTCGGATCGGACATCGGGTGCGCGTGGCCGATCATCGGCCGAGGCTCGATCCGCAGCTCAAGGAACGCGTCGACCGTCTCCTTGACGGCCTGCGCGAGGCGGGAGCGCAGCCGCCGCGAGTGGACGGCATCGCGGCACGATTGGGCGTGACGCCGGCGGTGCTCGCGCAGCTGCGCCACTCCGGGGAGCTGGTGCAGGTGGCGGCGGGGATCGACTATCCGCGCGACGTGTGGGAAGCGCTTCGCTCGCAGGTCGAGGGGCTGGCGCGCTCCGGGCCTCTGAGCGTGGCGCGAGTGCGGGACCAGCTGCGCACATCGCGGCGCCACGCCGAGGCGATCATCGGGCACGCGAGAGCGGAGCGTCGCCGGGTCAGACGGGGGCGCCGAGCCGGCTGAGCGCCTCGTCGGCAGGCGGCAGGTCGTCGCCCGCCACCAGGCGCGCCTGGCGGAAGCAGGCTGCCGCCGCGGGACGGTCGCCGCGTGCCTCGTAGCGTTCCCCAAGGGCCAGCAGCAGGTCCACGCATCGACCTCGAAGCAGTTCGCGCCGTTCCTCCACCTGCGCCGAGTCGCCGTAGAAGGGGCAGTCGTCCAGGTAGTCGCCGCGGTACAGGGAACGGGCTCGCTCCAGGTGCTGCAGCGCGTCGTCCGGATCCGATGCCGCGCTGGCGGCGGCCATCGCCTCGTCGAAGGCGTCCACGTCGCTCCAGGCGACCAGGCCGGGATCCAGGCGGTAACGGTCGTTGTGAAACGAGATCGCGGCGCCGCGATCTCCGCTGCGCCTCCCCGGCTCCAGGGTGGTGCGCAGCCCGCCCAACGTGCGGTGGAAGGCGAGGTCGGCACGCTCGAGGTCCACATCGGGCCAGATGATCTCCACGAACTCGTCCTTGGCGGCACCGCGCTCGCCGCGGTCGAACAGGAAGGCGAACACCGCCTCCGCCTGCCGAGTGCCGGCCTTCTCGCCGCCCCAGCGGCGCATCGGCTGTCCATCTCGCTCGGCACGCAGGGGACCGAGCGCGAAAACGTGGAGTCCTGCCGGGGCGCCGGCCGCTTCAGTGAGCGCCTCGCTCAGCACGGTGCCACGGCTCTCGACTTCGCGGCGCTCTGCCGACAGGTCTTCGAGCATGGCCGCCTGCTGGTCGTGCCGCTCGGCCAGGCGAAGCGAGGCTGCCAGGTAGCCCGCCGCCAGGCCCAGCAGCTCTGCCTCCTGCTCGGTGAAGGGCAACCGGCTGCGCTTGGGGCCGAAGACCGCGGTGCCGACGACACGGTCCCGGTCCTGCAGCGGCAGGCGCAGGGCCATCGGCGCCTCGTCGCTCACCTCGCCGTGCTGCGCAAGAGCCTGGCCATCGGTCCCCATAACGCTGGCGCCCTCGAGTTTGAAGATGCGCGACAAGCGAGCCAGCGCGGGGACGACCGCTCCCTCCGGGCGCTGCGCTGTCAGCAGCTCCTCACCCATCGCGCTGAGCAGGCGATCGTAGGCGCGGTCGCGTGGTGAGCCGCTGCGGAAGGCCGATCGCAACCACTCGGTCAGGGGCCCGAGCAGGGCGATCGTAACCACCAGGGCCAGGCCGGTCACGATCGGCAGCTCGACGTGAAGCACGTACTGGGTGGCCAGCTCCAGGCCAACGAGGAGCGCGACGAAGACGGTGACGCCGAATCCGACAAGCAGCGTGTAGTTGAATGCGCGACCGGCGACATCGGCCGCCAGGAAGAGGCCCTGGGCGAAGACGGCATAGGCGGCCAGCACCATCGCCAGGGTAACCAGGGAGACGCCGATCCACGGATCGCTGTCGGAGATGCCGGGCAGGATGCGGATGATGCCCCCCAGCGCCCCGACGAAGACGGTGGCCAGGGTGGCGAGCAGCTGGCGCCTGCGGGACGTGTCGTCTCCCGCCGCCAGCAGCGCGCGAATGATCCAGTAGATGGCCGCCCCGAAGATGAGGATGCGGATGACGATCCATGCCCAGCCGATGACCGCACCCGGGACGCCAGGCAGCTCCAGGTGAGGCGGAGTGACAGCCAGGGGCAGATCGGGGAAGAAGATGGCGCCCAGGGCCACCGCCCCACACAGCAAGTAGGTTCCCACCAGGACGCCCTGCTGCAGCGCGGATCTTCGGCCCTCGACGGTCAGGGCCAGGGCGATGTGCAGCGTAACGGCCGGCAGGAGGAAGGCGGCCATGTCCTCGACCGCGTTGACCGGCGAGATGACGGTGGCGTCCTGCGTCAGCCGCTGGACGAGGATCGCCACCGACCAGATGACGAGGAGGGCGGTCACCGCCCCGAAGATGGGGGCCCCTGGCTGGCGCCCGGCACGCGTGACGACCATGAGTCCCAGCCATGTGGCCAGGATCGCCGTCACGCCGTGTGCCACGATCTCGAGCTGCTCGGGGTTCACCGCACGTCCTCCCGCCGTCACGCCGGCAGCTTCAGGACAGTAGCGCTCGACGCGCGGCCGCACAAGGACTTGATGTCTCAGCGGTGTGCAGCGGCCGCGGCGCTGCCAGGAAGTTGCAGCACGTGGGTCACTGGACCACGGAGCCAGGGAGGTGAGGGCCGCGGCGCTGCTTCAGTGGACGGTTGATCCACGGGGCGGTTCATCTGGGCACGTAGCCCCACATCCGGGCCCATCGGCGGGCTGCCAACGGCGCTCCTTGGTCGAGTGACCCACGACGTGCAACCACCTCGCCCGCAGAGAACTGTCGTCGGGCCGGCCGTGAATGACTGGCGCCTGCTGTCCATGCGTGGGCCAGCCGTCGGGGCGCGACAGACGACCTGTCCGATAAGCGCCTGATAACGGTCCGGTGAATAGCTCCTGGGCTACCATCGACGAGATGCCAGCGGTCGTGCCATCACCCGACCAGCTCCCGATCTTTGCGGAGCTGGCCGAGGCACCGGCCCGTCGGCCCCGCCCGCACCTGCGCATCCAGCCGCCGCTGCTCGCCGACCTGACCGCCCGGCAGCGAAAGGCTGTGACCCACGGCAAGGGCCCGCTCCTGATCGTGGCCGGCGCGGGCACCGGCAAGACGACGGTCATCACCCGGCGTATCGCATGGCTCATCGCCGAGAAGCGGGCCAAGCCGTCCGAGATCCTGGCGCTCACCTTCACGGATCGGGCCGCCCTGGAGATGACCGAGCGCGTCGACCGCCTGGTGCCGTACGGGTTTACGGATACGGTGATCAGCACCTTCCACGCCTTTGGCGATCGGCTGCTGCGCGAGCACGCGCTCGAGGCAGGCCTGTCCGACCGTTCGACCGTGCTCTCGCGTGCGGAGCAGGTCATCTTCCTGCGCGAGCACCTCTTCGACCTGCCTCTGGACCGATACCGCCCGCTCGGCGACCCCACCCGGTTCCTGCACGCGCTCGTGACCCTCATCAGCCGCGCCCGCGACGAGGACGTGCTGCCGGCTGACTACACGGACGCGGCCCAGCGGCTGGCGGCGTCCGCCGCGGCGGATCCCTCTGACGCCGAGCTGGCCGAGCTGGCGGCTCAGCAGGCGGAGCTGGCGGCGCTGTACCAGGCCTACGAACGGCTGATGCGGACCAGCGACCGGATTGACTTCGGCGACCAGGTCAGCCTGGCGCTGCGCCTTCTGCGCGATCACCCGGCGGTGCTGGCCGCCGAGCGCGAGCGCTTCCGCTACATCCTGGTCGACGAGTTCCAGGACACGAACCATGCTCAGTTCGAGCTGGTCAAGCTGCTGGCCGGCTCGTCGACCGCCAACGTCACCGTCGTCGGCGACGACGATCAGAGCATCTATCGCTTCCGTGGCGCGGCGCTGTCCAACATCCTCGGCTTCCGCCAGGCGTTTCCGCGAGCTGCCAGCGTGGTCCTGAACGACAACTTCCGCAGCCGCCAGCCGATCCTGGACGCGGCGTATCGGCTCATCCAGCACAACGACCCGGATCGGCTCGAGTCGCGCGAGGGACTGGACAAGCGGCTGGTCGCCAGGTCGCGCTTCGATCGGACAGTCCCGGCCGAGGGACCGATCCGGCTGCTTGCCTACGACACCGGCTCGGACGAGGCGGATGCGGTGGCGGAGCGTATCGCCGCCTCGTTACGGGCCGGCCGAAGCCCTGGCGACCACGCGATCCTGGTGCGTACCAATCGCGATGCGGATCCGCTGCTGCGCGCCCTGAACATGTCGCACGTGCCGTGGCGCTTCTCGGGGACCGCCGGCCTGTACCAGCAGCCGGAGGTGCGATTGCTGGTCAGCTTCCTGCGAGCGGTCAGGGATCCGGACGACTCGGTGAGCTGCTACGACCTGGCGACGTCGGAGGTCTTCGGCCTGGCGCCGCGTGACGTGACGGTGGCCCTGAACGCGGCCAGCCGTCGTCGCACCAGCCTGGAGCACGCCCTGCGGCAGGCAATCGACGGCGAGGCCGGGCCGTTCGCTGGTCGCGCCCGCGAGGTGGTCGGGCGGCTGCTGGGCAGCATCGACCAGCACCGGGAGATGAGCACCGAGCGTGGGAGCGGTGAGCTCCTCTACCACTTCGTGACGGCGTCCGGCTGGCTGCCCCGGCTGGCACGTGAGGCGCGCGACAGTGGGGAGGAGCGGCTCGCCAACGTCGCTCGCTTCTTCGAGATCGTGCGCCGTCAGGCCAGCCTGCTGCGCGACGACCGGCTGCCGTTCCTGGTTGCCCAGCTCGATACGCTGATCGAGGCGGGCGACGACCCGTCGACGGCGGACGTCGAGCCGGACCCCGGGGACGCGGTCCACGTCCTGACCTACCACAAGGCCAAGGGCCTGGAGTTTCCGATCGTTCACATGGTTGGCCTGGTCGACGACCGATTTCCGACGCGATCGCGGGGCGACCTGCTGCCGCTGCCCGGGGAGCTGATCCGCGAGCGGCTGCCCGATGGCGACCACCACCTTGCCGAGGAGCGACGCCTCTTCTACGTCGGCATGACCCGCGCGCGCGAGGAGCTGTACCTGACTTGGGCGCGGGATTACGGCAATCGCACTGCCCGCCGCATGAGCCAGTACCTGCTCGAGGCACTCGACCTGCCGCCAGCCATGCCGGTCGACACGCTGCGGCCCAGCGTCACCGAGCGCCTTGCGCGCCATCAGCAGCCGGCAACGCGACCCGCGCCGCCGGCGCGGCCACCGTCGCTGGCCGATCGGCAGCTGACGCTCAGCTACGGCCAGATCAGCGACTACCTCGACTGCCCAACGCGGTATCGCTACGCGCACGTCATCCGGATTCCGACGCCCGCCTCGCACCAGATGGCATACGGACGTGCGCTGCATGCCGCCGTGCAGGCGTTCCATCGGCACCAGCTGGCCGGCAAGCCGATGGCGCTCGACGAGCTGCATGCCGAGCTGGACGCGAACTGGGAGTCGGTGGGCTTCCTGACACAGCAGCACGAGCAGGCCCGCCGGGCAGCCGCGCGCGACGCGCTGGAACGCTTCTGGGGCGAGCAGCAGACCGACCCCGCGCATCCGATCGCCGTTGAGCAGGAGTTCAGCGTGGTGCTCGGCCGCGACCGCGTGCGGGGCCGCTACGACCGGGTCGACCGCGATGCCGACGGAGGGATCTCGATCACCGATTACAAGTCGTCCGACGTTCGCGACCCGGCAACGGCCGGACGGCGCTCACGCGACTCGCTGCAGCTGTCGATCTACGCGCTTGCCTACGAGTCGCAGCACGGCAGGCTCCCCAATGAACTGGCGCTGCACTTCCTGGAGTCCGGGATCGTCGGACGTAGCTCGCCATCTCCCAAGCGCCTGGCCAGGGCGGCCGAGCAGGTGACGACCGTGAGCGAGGGCATCCGGTCCGGCGACTTCGCGCCGAACCCCTCGCCGATGCGCTGTGGCTTCTGCCCGTTCCGCGAGATCTGTCCGGACGCCGCGCGATGAGACGGCGCGCTCCCCACGCGGTGCCTTGAGTCGAGGCACGCGGCGCGCCGTAGCAGTCCTGGGCGTCCTGGCGGTCGTGTCGGCGGGGGCGCTGTTCGTCTTCGCGAACCTTGCCTGTCCCGCCGAGCTGCCATCGCATCCGTGTCCGGCGGCCGGACCGAACCGCCTGATCGTGATCGGGCTGGCGGCGACGACCGCCGCGCTGGTGGTCGTGCCCATTGCCTTCCTGGCCGAGTTCGCCATTCGGCGCCGAATCGTCTATCGAGGCGCGTGGGGGCGGGCCGCGCGCCGAGGGCTGCTGGTGGGGGCCGCGGTCATCGCCCTGGCGGGGCTGCGCCTCGGCGGAGCGCTCACCGTCCCGGTGGCGATCTTCGTGCTTCTTCTGGCCGGCGCTGCCGAGTGGTTCGCGGTCCGCCGACTCGACCTGCCGTGAGCGGCCTCCCGTGAGCGGCCTCCCGTGAGCGGTCTCCCGTGAGCGGCGACATCTTCGCTGGCCAGCCCACCGACGAAGATACGCTGGCCCGCCTCTACGACCTGGAGCACGACGCCGTCATCGAGGACCTGATCTTCTATCGGGAGCAGACGCGGCACAGCGGGAGCGCGGTGCTGGACCTGGGCTGTGGATCCGGGCGCCTGCTTCGCACCTTCGCGGCGGGGAAGGCGCGCCGCATCGTGGGGATCGACGGGTCGGCGGCCCTGCTGCGTCGAGCCGAGGCACGGGTCGCCGGCGAGCCACTGCTGGCCACGGCACGCGAGCAGGGCCGGCTGCACCTCGTCCACGGCGATGTGCGGCAGCTTGGTCAGCTGCCGCTGCGTCCGCTGCTCGGCACGGCAGGGGCCAACCTGGTGGTGATGGCGGGCGTGCTGCCGCACCTCGACGGGCCGGAGGATGCGGTGCGCATGCTGAGCGGTGTTCTGCCCCTGCTGGCACCCGCCGGCAGAGGCATCCTGGACGACATCGGTCCAGGCCAGCTGCCCGCCCGTGACCTGCCGCTCTCGATCGACTGGCGGCGTGAGGTCGACGGCCGGCCGGTGGTGCGCCGCAGCCAGCTGATCCGTCGCGAGGCGCCGGAAGGGCTGCACGTGGCGTTCTCGACGATCGTGGACCTAGGACGACCCGATGGTACGATAGCGCGGCTTCCCGCCAGCCATCGGCTCTGGTACCCATCGGATGACGCGCTCGCCGCCATCGTCCGGGAAGCCGGGATGACGGTCGAGATCGCTTACGGCTCGCATGTCCTGGACCCGCCCGACGCGGCCAGCGAGCGAAGGATCATCGTGATCCGGCGTGCCGGTGAGTGACGGGGAAACGGCACCCGGTGGCTGCCGCGGGTACTAGGGCAAGGGGAACGCGTGGCTGAGCAAATCCGGCTCCTGGTGATCGAGGACGTCCCGCAGGTTGCGGCGCATATGCGCCAGCTGCTGCAGGCGCAGTCCCAGATCAAGATGCTCGACGTGGTGACAGCCGGGGACCGCGCGGTGGCCGCGGTCAGTGAGTTCAAGCCGGACGTGGTCATCGTCGACGCCCTGCTGCAGGGCCGCGTGCAGGGCACTGACGTCGCCCTCGGCATCCGCCAGGCGGAGCCACAGGTCGGTGTCGTCATGCTGACGGTGCCGCAGAACCCGGTCGCGGAGAGTGCCGAGCGCGGCATCGACAGCGTGCTGAAGATGCCGTTCTCGGGCTTCGACCTGACAACCATCGTGCGCAAGACGTACGAGCAGCGCACGGTCGAGGCAACGCACGCCAGCTCGATGCTGATCTCCCTCTTCTCGCCAAAGGGCGGTGTCGGCCGGACGACCATTGCCTACAACCTGGCCGTGGCGCTGGGTGCCAACCATCGGGTCTGCCTGGTCGACGGCTCTCTGCAGTTCAGCGACCTGCGCGGGCTGCTGCGCGTACCGTCCACCGCGCCGTCAATCGTCAACCTGCCAACCGATCGGATCCGCGAATCGGATGTCGCCGACGTGGCCTGGAAGGATCCGTCGGGGGTGGACATCCTGCTCGCTCCGCCGCGGGTCGAGATGGCCGAGATGGTCACCGTCCGCGACATACAGAAGTCGCTCAGCATGCTTCGCCAGCTGTACCAGTTCGTGATCATCGACACTCGCGCCGGGCTGGGCGACGACGTCCTGGTCTTCCTGGACGCGTCCGACCTCATCCTGCAGGTGCTGACCTACGACTCGATGGCGATCCGCAACCTGGCGATGGCCGGAGAGGCCTTTGACGCCATCGGGTACCCGCCAACCAAGCTGGCCACCGTCCTGAACCGATCCGACTCGACCGGCGGCATCTCGAAGGCCGATGTCGAGGCCTCCCTGGGCAAGTCGATCGACTATGAGATCGTCTCCGATGGCCGCCTGGTGGTGGCCGCCAACAACGAGGGTGTGCCCTTCGTCTCCGGCAGCCCCGAGGCGCCGATCTCGCAGGGGATCCGGCATCTCGCCGACTCGCTGAGCTCGCATCTGCGCGAGCGCGTCCCGGCTCTCGCGCGGCGCTGAGCCGGCCGTGATGCGCCGGTGACGGGTGGCGGCGACCCGCGGCCGATCGGCGTCTTCGATTCGGGGGTTGGCGGGCTGACCGTCCTCTCCGAGATTCGCCGGCGCCTGCCGGCCGAGGCAACCGTCTACCTTGGTGACAACGCGCGCACCCCGTACGGCCCCCGCCCCGCGGACGAGGTACGACGATTCACGCTCGAGTGCGTCCAGTGGCTGCTGGACCAGGACGTGAAAGCCCTGGTCCTGGCCTGCAACACGGCAACCTCGCGCGCCCTGCCGGATGTGCGAGCGGTGTCGCCAGTCCCGGTCCTCGGCGTCGTCCGTCCGGGCGCGGTGACGGCCGCCGCAGCGACCCGTACCGGGCATATTGGCGTGGTGGCCACCGCCGGCACGGTGGAGTCCGGCGCCTACCCGGCCGCCATCACTGAGGCGGATGCGGGGCTGGTGGTGCGGCAGCAGGCATGCCCCGACCTGGTTCCGCTGGTGGAGGCCGGCAAGCTCGACGGGCCGGAACCGGAACGCGCGCTGGCCGGCTACCTCGACCCGCTGATCGACGGCGACCGGCTCATCGACACCCTGCTGCTGGGCTGCACCCACTACCCGCTGCTGCGGCCCCTGATCGAGCGGCAGCTCGGGCCCACTGTCGCTGTGGTCGATTCCGCTTTCACCAGCGCCCTCGCGACAGAGGACCTGCTCGATGCGCTGGGGACCCGCAGCCCGGCCGACCCGCAGGACGCGGCGATCAGCGGGTCCAATCGCATCGCGACCACCGGCGACGTCGCCGCCTTCAGCTCCGTGGCCGAGCGACTCTTCGGCGCCCGCCTCCCCGCGGTGGACGCGGCTGAGGTGGCGCAGCACTAGACTCTGGCGCATGACGCGGAGCGCCGGTCGGCTCGGGCTTGGCATTGTGGTGGGCGGACTGCTGGCCATGGGCGCCACCGTCGCGCAGCGCGAGATCATGCGGCGCGCCGGCACGAAACTGGTCGATTGGGAGGCCGTTCGCTCCATCGCGCGCCGCCGGCTGGGCGCCGATGACGTGCCGCTCGGCGCGGAGGCGCGCCGCTCGGCCGAGGACTTCTACCGTGCCGCCCTACTGCGCATCGAACCGGCGGTGGCGGCCGAGATCGGCGCGGCGCTGCCCGTTGCGCTCGAGACGCCGGCGGTGATCGATCGGCGCGAATGGATCGACCTCAACCTGTCCACCTTCGAGCGCCTCTTCGCGCGCGTGGAGCAGATCGTGACCGCGTCATCCGGCGAGGACACACCGGGCCGTGCACTGGCGCGCATCGTCAACCGCTCGCTCGGGAACCAGCAGATCGGCTTCCTGATGTCCTTTCTGGCCCGCAAGGTGCTCGGCCAGTACGACGTCAGCCTGCTGGCCGCCAACCCCACGATCCGCGGACGGCTGTACTTCATCGAGCCGAACATCGTCACCACCGCCACCACCATGCGCCTGCCGCTCGATGAGTTCCGCACCTTCGTCGCATTGCACGAGGCGACGCACGCGTTCGAGTTCGAGGCCTATCCCTGGCTGCGCGAGCATTTCACGGGGCTGGTGGCGGAGGCGATCGACCAGCTGGCGGCGGACTCGGGCGGCATTGCCGGGCGGCTGCGCAGCGCCATGATGCGACGCGGGGGCGGGCACTGGCTGGAACGGATGATGACGCCCGAGCAGCTCGGCACCTTCCAGCGCACGCAGGCGCTGATGGCGCTGCTCGAGGGCTATTCGAACCACGTCATGAATGCCGCCGGCGAACGGCTGCTTCCCGGCTTCGCCCAGATCCATGACCGATTCGAGCGCCGCAATACCGGACGCGGTGCGCTGGAGCGCGCGATCCTGAAGCTGACCGGCCTCGACCTGAAGATGGAGCAGTACCAGGCCGGGGAGCGCTTCGTGGACGCCGTCCTGGAGGGTCGCGACCGCGCCTTCCTGAATCGGGTCTGGGAGGGCCCGCAGAACCTGCCTTCGCTGGATGAGATCCGGGCGCCCAGCCGATGGATCGCGCGGCTCGAGGGACCGAGGGCGGAGGGCACCCACTGAGCGCCGGGGAGCTCGTCGTCCTGGCGACCCCCATCTTCGGCGCCCCACTCGCCGCGGAGCACGTGGCGCGGATCGAGGGGGTCCCGGGTGCTCGGGTGGTCGCCATCTCGCGTGAGGGCCTCGTCCACGACGACGCGGAGGCGACGCTGGCGTCGGCCCGGGTGCTGCTCCGCGGCGGCGTGCCGGCATCGGTCCTTGACCACGTCATCGGTCGGGCGCCGCGCCTGGAGTGGATCCACTCTTTCTCGGCCGGCGTCGACCGGGTCGCGACGCCCGCCGTTCGGGCTCGCGGCCTGACCGTGACTAACGCGCGCGGCGTCTTCAGCCGGCCGATCGCCGAATACGTGGTGATGATGTGCCTGGCCGTCGCTCGCCGGCTGCCACAGCTGCTCGAGCTGCAGCGGGAGCGAACCTGGCAGCCGCTGCGCGGCCGCGAGCTAGGCGGGATGACGATCGGGATCGTTGGCTACGGCAGCATCGGTTCGGATATCGCACGCCTGCTGGAGCCGTTCGGCGCCTCGATCGTGGCCACCAGGCGTCGACCGGAGCGGGGTACCGAGGAGCCGAACGTCGAGCTGCTGGCACCTGACCAGCTGACCGTCCTGCTGGGCCGCAGCGACGTGGTGGTGGTGGCGGCGCCGCTGACCGAGGAAACCGCCGGCATGATCGGCGCCCCCCAGCTCCGCGAGATGAAGGAGGGCGGCTGGCTGATCAACATCGCCCGCGGGCGGCTGATAGACGAGCTGGCACTGCGCCGCGCGCTGGAGGCGGGCTGGATCGCCGGTGCGGTGCTCGACGTGTTCACCGAGGAGCCGCTCAGCCCGGACTCGCCGCTGTACGGCACGCCGAACCTGATCCTCACGCCGCACACCAGCTGGTCGAGCGATCGCGTGGTCGAGCGCTCGGTCACCCTCTTCATCGAGAACCTGCAGCGCTTCGCTGAAGGCAAGCCGCTCGAAAACGTGGTGGACCTGGAGGCGGGTTACTAGCTGGTGCAGGTCACCATCGTGGGCCTGCCCGGATCGGGCAAGAGCACCGTCTTCAACGCATTGACCGGAGCCCAGGCCGAGACGGGGGGCTACTCGGGCGGACGCGCGGCTCCCAATATCGGCGTCGTCAAGGTGCCCGATGAGCGGCTGGACCGCCTGTCGGAGCTGTTCCACCCGAAGAAGACGACGCCCGCCGATGTGACCTACGTCGACGTCGCGATCCCCGCTGGCGCGGCTCGCGAAGGCACCATCCAGCCCGATGTGCTGGCCCAGATCCGCAACGCCGATGCGCTGCTGCACGTCATCGCCGGCCTGCCGGAGGCGGCTCGCAATCCGTGGCAGGACCTGGAGGACCTCGACCTGGAATTCACGGTCGCGGACCTTGACGTCGTCGAGAAGCGACTGGAGAAGCTGCGCACCTCGGGTCGTCACGGATCGGCGTCAGAGCGCGAGCAGAACGCCATGGAAGAGGAGCTGCTCGGCCGGATCGAGCCACACCTGAGCGTCGGCCGGCCGCTGCGTGCGTTCGGGCTGACCGATGACGAGGAGCGGCGCCTGCGCGGCTTCCGCTTCCTGACCCAGAAGCCGGTGCTGGTGGTCCTCAACATCGGTGAGGAGTTGCTGCCGACGGCCGGAGACCTGGAGGCCGACGGGAAGGGCCGCTACACGTTCCCGCAGTCGGACGTGGCGGTCATGTCCGGCAAGATCGAAGCGGAGATCGCGCAGCTGCCCGAGGAGGATGCCGATGCGTTCATGGCCGACCTGGGCATCGCCGAAGCCTCGCGCGGCCGGGTGATTCGCCTGACCTACGGCCTGCTGGGCCTGTTCAGCTTCTTCACTGCCGGCGAGGACGAGTGCCGCGCCTGGACACTACGGGTCGGCGACACCGCGGTGGATGCCGCAGCCGCCATCCACACCGACCTGGCCCGCGGCTTCATCCGTGCCGAGGTGGTGACCTTCGACGACCTGATCGCCTGCGGCAGCATCGCCGAGGCGCGCAAGCGTGGCCTCTTGCGAACAGAGGGCAAGGCCTACCAGGTGCGGGACGGGGACGTCATCGAGGTCCTGTTCAACGTCTCCCGCTGATAGGTCCAGCCTAGGACGAGCGGTCGAGCTCCACGATCATGCTGCGGAACTCGTCCGACTGGTCGACCAGGTAAGTGTCATCGGCATTGACACCGACGCTCATGCTGGCGGTCAGCTTCTCGTCGCCGATGTAGGTGAAGCCGTGGCTGCGCTCCAGCTCGCGGGCGATCGCCTCGACCAGGGTGTCCTCTTCATAGGTGTCGATCACCGCATTGCGTGAGCTCTCGACCAGCGCGGCGAACGCATCCGGGCTGAGCTGCCGCTCGCTGACGAGCAGCGCGTCGGTCATCAGGTCGGTGGCGCCTTCGTGGAGCTCGTAGAAGAAGAGGGCCATGCACCGATGATAGCCCGATGCTGACGGACCCGCCCTCGGCGGCGCTGGACCTGGTCGTGATCGGCGGCCTGACCATTGACCGATTCGCCGATGGCTCCTCGGCCGCCGGCGGGTCGGTGCTGCACATCGCCCGCGCCGCGAACCGGCGGGGAGTCAGGCTGGGTATCTCCACCGCGGCCGGCCCGGAGCCCGTAGCTGCGGCGGGCCTGGACGAGCTCCGCCGCCTCGCGCATCGCGTTGAGGTTGGCGCCGGCCGGACAACGGCCACCTTCCGTCACCAGGAGACGGCCGCCGGGCGACGCCTCTGG
>CBFGSY010000005.1:0-38005 GCA_965651545.1 uncultured bacterium
CTCGTCGACGATTTCAACATCTTCGCCGGCGTGAGCTGATTTCGGTCGATTCACTGCGACCCCCTGACGGTGTCCCAGTGCGCTGCGCTCGGCGATATGGGCCACGAATCGTGATCGCCCGAATCCTCCGCGCGTCTGGCCCCCTTGGCTAATCGCATGGTTCCAGGATGACGACCGCCGTCTCGCGGGGGCGGCGGCTGGCCCAGGAGTTGAGGCTTTCCTCGCCGTCGTAGGTCGCCCATCGGGCCCACAGGCGGGGTCGCTCCGCGGGTGTGGCGGCGCGGCCGTGGACGGCGCGCCGACCATCCGGCAGCTCGACGATGGTGTCCGGGCTGGCCTGCAGGTTCAGCCACCAGGCCGGCTCGGGCTCGCCCCAGCCGTTCATGGCCATGGTCACCAGGTTCGGGCCGTCCTCGTAGAAGCCCAGGATGGCGACCCGCTCCTTGCCGCTCAGGCGGCCGACCGTGCGCAGCCGCATCATTCCCCACGTCGTGTCGGACGCGGAGCGGAGGCCGAGTCGGCCGCGGGTGAGGGAGTAGAGGGCGCGGTGGATCACCCAGAAGGAGCGGATGATCCAGCGCGGCGGCAGGGAGGCGGGTTTCTTCGGGGCGGTTCTGTCGTTGGTGGTCATCGGGCGGTTCCTTCAGTTCGGAATGGGGTACTGGAAGACCTGCTCCAGCGGCACGTCGAAGGCTTGCGCGATCTGGAAGGCCATCTCCAGCGACGGTGAGTACCGGCCCTGCTCGATGGCGATGATCGTCTGGCGGGTGACGCCGATGCGCTCGGCGAGCTCGGCCTGCGTCATCTCGCCCGCGTCGAAGCGAAGGCGCCTGATCTGGTTGGTGACACGCGTCGGCCTGCCCATCGGTCTAGAAGCCCCGGCGGTAGGCGATGAGCCTGGCGGCGGCGCCGACCACGGCCGCCAGCACGAAGACCAGGTACATCCCGTTGGCGATCCAGAAGTGATCGGCCTCGGTGATGGCCAGGATGAAGGGCACGATCATGCCGATGCCCAGGACGGTCCCGCCGATGTACTCGCCGAAGCGGCCGATGTCACGGTCGCGGACGTCGGCCGTCAGCCCTTCGGGCCGGTCGTTGATCTCGTCGCCGATGCGGCCGACGATCTCGATTGCGATGCGCCCGACGATGGCCGCGACGATGGCCAGGCCGATGGCCCACAGCATGATCGGCACGTAGTCGACGGAGGGCAGCGGCGCTCCATCGGCCTGCCCGAGCACCACGAGCACGTAGCCGACATAACCGACCACGATGACGGCCAGGTACACCCATTGGCCCCGCTCTTCGTACGACACAGCCCTCGCCCCGATGTACAGAATCTTTGACATCGGAGACTGTAAAGCTCTGCAGACACGGTGTCAAGCATGCTTTACAAGAATCTGACCGCTTGGCCCTCTGCTGTCTTGACACGGACAGTCTGGAGGCGCATACCGGCAGGGCCGGAAATCAGCGAGGAGGGAGCGCCTGATGGCGGAGCGGCACGGTTCAGAGAGTTACTTCGTTGTCGGCGAGGGGCTGCTCGGGGAGAGCGTCGGAGGCAGGGAGGCCACCCTGGCAGCAACCGCCGAGGCGGTGACGCCACCGTTCCGCTTCTCCCGGATGGGCCCGAGGGGAACGGATCGTCAGCTGACCGCCACGACCCGCAACAAGACCGGCTCGGCGATGGTGGTGGGCGGCGGTGGCTCCGCGCAGATCCCTGCCGGCTTCACCTACCTCGGCCAGTTCATCGATCATGACCTGACGTTCGACAAGACGAACGTCATGCTCGGCCAGAACGTCTCACCAGCCGACCTGCTGCAGGCACGCTCGCCAAGCCTCGACCTCGATTCCCTGTATGGGGCGGGGCCGACGGACCCCGAATCGGCCAAGTTCTACGAGGCAGACGGCGTCCACCTCAAGATGGGCAGGACCGCCGCCATCGACGACCTACCGGCGATGGACGACTTCGATCTTCCACGAGGCGCGGGCTCGACGATTGCGCAAAAGCGCCTGGCGATCATCCCGGACCCGCGGAACGACGAGAACCTCGCGGTCGCCCAAACACACCTGGCGATGATCCGGTTCCATAACCGCGTCGTCGACACCCTCCCCGCCTCCGTCCCCCTCAGCCAGAAGTTCTTCCGCGCGCGAGGGAGGGTCACGCGGCACTACCAGTGGATGCTGCGCACCGACTATTTGCCGCGGATCTGCCGGGCAAGCGTCGTGAACGACGTCTTCACCAACGGCAGGAAGGCCTTCGAGAAGGACGCGATTCCGACGGACGTCCCGACGATGCCGATCGAGTTCTCCGTGGCCGCATTCAGGCTCGGGCACTCAATGATCCGCGAGACCTATAACTGGAACGCGAAATTCCCCTCGGGTCAGGGCACGCTCGGGCTCCTCTTCGAGTTTTCGGCTGGCAGTGGGACCCTGGGCGGTGGCCAGCGGCTGCCGAGCAACTGGATCGCGGACTTCCGGAGGCTCTATGACTTCGGCGAGGCCGGCAGGCCCGGCCTCGTCGTGCCCGCGGGCGAATTCAACAGGGCCATGCGCATCGACACGCGGCTCACGGGCTCGCTGGCGAACCTGCCCGGCTTCCCGACTGACGAGGACAACCTGGCGTCCCGCAACCTGACCCGCGCCAAGATGGTCACGCTCGCCACAGGTCAGCAGATGGTCACGTTCCTACGGAGCAAGGGCGTGACGCTTGACAAGTTGACGAATGCGCAGATCCGCAACGGCAACAGCGGCGCCGTCCTCGACGGGCTCACCGCGCAGCAGCGTGAGTCCTTGATCACGAACACCCCACTCTGGTTCTACATCCTGCGCGAGGCCGAGTTGAACCAGGGCAAGCTGCAGGGCGTCGGCGCCCGGATCGTGGCCGAGACATTTCATCGGGCCATGGAGGGGAGCAATACGTCGATCGTCCGCGACTCTTCGTGGCGCCCCAGCCTGGGCCCGGATGACTCGACCTTCCGGATGGTCGATCTCCTGCTGTTCGCGTTCGAAGGCAAGAAGTCCCTGCTCGCACCGCTCGGGTAGCACTCCCCGCAATCGCCGAAGACTGCCGGCTGACCGATCACCTCACCCGCGGCGGGCGCGGGCGCGCCGCTTGCCTTCGTGCATGGCCTGCACGCGGGCGACCGGGATCGTGTGCCCCTCCGCGATGAGCTCGGCGCCTAGCCGCTGCGCGCGGGGCATCTCCTCAGCCCAGGGATCGCGATCGCCCAGCCGCTGGAGCGCGGTGTGAATGGTGAAGTCCGCCGGCGCGATGGCATCGAGGTCATCCCAGGCGACCGGGAATGACACCGGCACGCCGGGACGGACGCGAGGGCTGTAGGCCAATATCACCGTGGCGCCGCCGACCCGGGTGGAGTCCACGAATACCTTGCCGCCACGCTCGGCCTTCACGAACGCGGTGGTGGCGATCCCGGGTTCGAGCCGTTCCGCCCGCGCCGCGATGGCGCGTGTGGCGGCGGCCGAGTCCTCCATCGATGCCCGGCTGTCGATGGGCACGAACACGTGCAGTCCCTTGGCACCGCTGGTCTTCACCGCGCCGGCGAGGCCGACATCGGCCAGGGCCTGGCGGACCGCCTGCGCGGCCCGGACCGCCATCGGGAAGGCATCGGCTTCGGGTGGGTCCAGGTCGAGCACCATGTGGGTGATGCAGTCCGGCCCGTCGGCGCGGACCAGCGCGGGGTGATACTCGATCGCCCGCTGGTTGGCGAACCACAGCAGCGTCCGCCGGTCGTTGCACAGCGCGTATGAGACGTCCCGCTTCGACGCCTCCGCCCACCATTTCACGGTGCGGACCCAGTCCGGCGTGTAGGTGGGCACGTTCTTCTGCATGAACGCTTCCTGCCCTCGGTGGACGCGGATCACCGACAGCGGCCGGTCCTTCAGCGCCGGGAGGATGCGGTCGCTGATCCCGTCCAGGTAGTCGACCAGGTCTCGCTTCGTCGCGCCTGCCCCATAGAACAGCGGTTGATGGAGGTTGGTCAGTGTCACGCCCTCGCGTGACTCGTCGTTGGCGTTGCCGCTCATCGGTCTCGACCTTAATCCATCGGCTTCCGCCTACGTGGCTACGGCGACCAAGAAAAACCGGCGGATCATCGCAGCAACCGTCGCGTTCATCGCCTCAATGCCGTCTCGTTCCTCCTCAATGGGCACGCCCCGCTCGGCCGCAAGCTCCTCCACTGCCGCGAGGAGGCCTTCCGCAACACGTAACTGTCGCTCTCGCCAGGCTTCCGTCTCGTCGTACGCCAGGACCTGAAATCCGGCGGCCTTCGCCAGCGGTCGGTGATCCGGCACCTGCGGCGGTCGGCCAGCCGGCTGGCTGTGGTAGTCCCACGACGTGAGACAGAGCCGACCGCCCGGCCGAAGGATCCGACGGAACTCGCGCATTGCACCCGGCTTGTCCGGGGTGAACAGGAGGGCGTCCACGCTCATGATCCCGTCCACCGACGCGTCCGGCAGGCCGGTTGACTCGAATTCGCCGCGTTGAAAAGTCGCACTGGTGCCCAGAGCTGACGCCCGCTCACGTGCCGCGACGAGTGGGGCTTCGGCGATGTCGATCCCGATGAGCCGCGCGCCCGTTTCGAGGGCCACCCAGAGCCCTGCGCCACCACGGCCACACCCGAGGTCGGCGAAGGTGTCCGTTGCCTGCAGTCGGAGATCCGTGGCGAACCGCTGGAGTTCTGACGCCGACAGTAGGCTGTACGGGTCGATTCCTTCGGGATACTCCGCGCCCAGCGCCGAGCGCCAGATGCGCTCCTCCGTGGGAGACGTTGGCGAGCGGTAGCTCGCCTCGAACACCTCGCGCCAGTCCGTCACCGATTCCCCTCGCGGCACAGAGTCCATGCTGGAGCTGACTGCCTGTCGGTTCAAGGGGATTGTGGCCGGTCGCGGCCGGGCTAGCCGAGTTCGTGCTTGTGCCGTGGGAGGGCCGGGCCGTATTGCCGGCCCGGCCTGCTGTGCGTGGATGCGCTAGCTGCGTGGCTCCAGGATCACGACTGCGGTCTCGCGGGGGCGGCGTGCCGCCCAGGCGTCGTAGTTCGAGCCGTAGTGATCGGCGAACAGGTTCCAGAGTCGAGGGCGCTCCTCCGGCGTGGCCGCGCGGGCGCGGACTGCACGGATCTCGCCCTTCAGGTCGATGATTGCGTCCGGGTGCGCCTGCAGGTTCAGCCACCAGGCCGGCTCCGGCGCGCCCCAGCCGTTCATGGCCAGGGTCACCAGGTTCGCCCCGTCCTCGACGTAGGCCAGGATGGCGATGCGCTCTTCGCCGGTCTTGCGGCCGACGCTGCGCAGCCGCAGGAGGCCCCAGTGCTCGGGCGTCGGTGTCTGGAGGCCGCGACGACCACCGGTGACGTTGTAGATCCAGCGATGCACGACCCACGCGCTGCGGATGAACCAGCGCGGGGGCAGCCATCCCTTGCGGGCAGTGGTTTCGGCAGTCATGAGGCAACCTCCGGGGTCAGGGTGCCCTGGCCTGAGGCCGGGGCAGCGTTGGCGAGCGCGGGCACATCGGCTCCGCGAATGAGCAGCCACGCCACGAGCGACAGCTCGGCGACGGCGGCGGGCAGGGCGACGACTATCGACGCCTCGGACTCGAACAGGGGCGATGCGGCCGTGATGCCGAACGACGCGAGGTAGGCGACTCCGCCGATGACCAGGCCCACGCCCAGCCAGCGCGGGAAGGCGCCGGACCGATAGATCGCCAGGCCCAGCGGTACCAGCCACAGGCCGAAGAAGACCTCGGCCGCCAGGTAGCCGTACTGGTGGACGTTGAGGAACAGGGCCGCGATGGAATCGGCGGCATCGGCACCCAGGCTGGCAGCAAAAGACGGATCGGTTGCCACCACCAGAGCTGCGGCGTGGTTGGCCAGGTCGAGGCCCATGATCGCCGCCGCGACAACGACCAGCGTCATGAAGGTTCGGGACAGCCATGCGCTGGTGGGGGAGAGGACGGCCTGGAGCAGCAGGGCCATGACGACGAAGGCCACCACGCTCACCGCGTCGGCCGCGAAGCCAAGCTGGACCAGGCCCGCGTTGGCGCGGATGTTATCCGCGGTGGCCGATGCGTCGCCGGGGACGAGGACGCTGCCGCGGGCGACCAGTTGGGCAAAGCCACCTGTCACCGCAACGACGAGGTAGAGGAGGCCCGCCCATCGGGCGAGGGAGCGCGGGGACATGACGGGTTCCTGCCTTTCTTGGACATACGGTGTAAACTGACGGCGTAAGCTTATGCCGTATGTCTCCGGGGTGTCAAGGGCTTACGGTGTATGCTGGAATTGGACATGGCCTTGAAGGAATCAGTCGCCGCGCAGCGAGCCCCGCTCAACCGGGAGCGGGTGCTGGCGGCTGCCGTCGAGCTGGCCGACCGCGAGGGGGTCGACGCGCTCAGCATGCGGCGCCTCGGGCAGGAGCTGTCCGTTGAGGCGATGTCGCTCTACAACCACGTCGAGAACAAGGACGACGTCCTGAACGGCATGGTCGACCTGGTGGTGGGCGAAGTCGACCTGGCCGATGGCGACGGCGGCCGGTGGAAGGCGGCCGCCCGCGACCGCATCCTGGCCGCGCGGCGAGTGATGCTCCGCCATCCGTGGGCATCGGCCGTGATTGCCGGACGGAAGCAGCCGAGCCCCGCCGTCATGCGCTACATGGACAGCATGGGCGGCATCATGCTGGCAGGCGGTTTCTCGGTGGACCTCATGCACCATGCATTCCACTCGCTCGGCAGCCGGGTGCTGGGCTTCAGCCAGGAGCTGTTCGACGACAGCAGCGAGCTGGAGGCGACGCCCGAGATCCAGCAGCTGATGCTTCAGCAGATGTCACGCGAGTACCCGAACCTGACCGCCGTCATACAACAGGTTGCCCACGACGACGCGACGGTGGTCGGCAGCGGGTGCGACGACCAGTTCGAGTTCGAGTTCGCGATCGACGTCATCCTGGATGGCCTCGAGCGGCTGCGCCAACGGGAGGCACGCGCGTCGGCTACCCGTGGATGATCGTCCGCTCCGCGTAGCGGGTCCGATACATGGCGCCGATCGGTTCCGCGTTCGACAGGTCGAAGGTGCCGATGGAGCCGGAGACATCGGCCCAGCGCTCGGTGGCGGCTCCGTTGAGGGTGTACTGGTACTCGCCGGAGATTCCGCCGCTGGATGTGCCGTGCGATCGGATCATGGGGCCGAACCCGGCCCAGCTGACGCGGATCCGGACCGTCGTCTCGCGGCAAGTCTGGGTCCTTCCGCTGTCGGTGCAGCGGACGGCGGGGACGCGCACCCGGACGTTGGCGGTCGTGAACTTCTTGCGGTCCAGCTGGAAGGGCACGTTCTCCGCCCAACCGCTCGTGTAGATGCTGGTGCAGCCGTCGCCGTCGCAGATCTCGCGCAGGCGCTCGAACAGCACGTAGCTCAGATAGCTCTCGCCGTCCGAGGCAATCGTCGCCTCATCGCCGATCTCCACCCAGAAGGCATTGAACCGATCGCCCGCATAGCTGACGCCTGACGCCCAGGCGCCGGCGCCGTGGCATGGTTGCGGTGAGTAGCACGAAGGCGGCGCGTCGCATGGTCTCCATCTCGTAGATATGGCCGGGAGCCGCGTGCTCGGGAAGGGCGACGGCGGCCGGCAGCCCCATCAGGACGCAACGGGCTGCGCAGTTGTTCCCGGGCGTCTCAGCCGCTTTCTATGCGCAGCTGCGCGGGACAGCTCAGGCGGGCTCGACGATCTTCCAGAAGGAGTCCTTCTTCACGACGAGGCCATCGCGGAAGGTCCATAGGTCGCAGCCACGCACCTCGAGCCGGACGCCGTCGGTCGTGGTGCCGGTCAGGGTCCATTCCGAGGCGCCGCGGTCGCCGGCGATGAAGTAGTCGTCATCGCCGTAGTGGACGTCCGGGATGCCGCTGAATCGGGCAGCCAGGCCCTCGCGGATCGCTTCTGTGCCCTGGAAGCGGCGACCCCACGGATCTGGTCCGCGCGGCGACTCGAAGACGGCGTCATCGGTGAAGAAGGCCATGATCGCGTCCAGGTCGTGGCGATTGAAGGCGTCGGTGATCGCCTTGAGCGTGTCATCGGTGGGCATGCGGAGATCGTCCCGGACCGCCGCCAATTCTTCAAGCGCAGCGATCGGGCGTCAGTATTTGAGGCCCATGCCGGTGTTGAAGACCACGACCCGCTCGTCACCGCTGAGGAAGCCAATCTCACGGAGGCGGGGCACGGCGGCGTAGGCGGCCGCGCCTTCGGGGCCGGCGAAGATGCCCGTGCTCCTGGCCAGGGTCCGCTGCCCTTCGACCAGCTGGTCGTCGGAAACGGCCAGCGCCGTCCCGCCGCTCTCGCGCACCGCGCGAATGACCAGGTAATCGGCGACCGATGACGGAACGCGGATGCCAGCGGCGACCGTCGTTGCGCTTTCCCACGGCTCGGCGCGTTCGGCGCCATCGTCGAAGGCCCGTACCAGCGGAGCGCAGCCGGCGGCCTGCACGACCACGAGCTTCGGCCGGCGTGTACCGATCCAGCCCAGCTCACCGAGCTCGGCGAACGCCTTCCACATGCCGACGATGCCGGTCCCGCCCCCGGTCGGGAAGACGATGACGTCCGGGCTCCACCCGTCGCTCCAGCCGCCGTGCTCCGCCAGTTCGAAACCCATCGTCTTCTTGCCCTCGACGCGATAGGGCTCGCGCATGGTCGACAGGTCGACCCAGCCATTGGCCGCTGCCTTGTCGCGGATCTGCCGGCCGGCCTCGTCGATCAACCCATCGACGAGCATCACATCGGCGCCATACGCATCCAGCTCGATGCGGATCACCGCGGGGACGTCGGATGGCAGGGCCACGTGACTGCCCATCCCTGCCGACGCCGCGTAGGCGGCAGCCGCGGAACCGGCATTGCCCGCCGATGGCAGCCCGACTTCGCGGACGCCCAGCTCCGCGGCTCGCGCGATCGCCACCGCCATGCCACGCGCCTTGAAGGATCCCGTCGGGTTGAGACCCTCGTCCTTGACCCACAGCTCGCCTGCGCCGAGGCCGGCGCTGTTGGCGGCCTGGCCCGATAGCCGCAGCATCGGCGTGGCACCCTCGCCCAGCGTGAGGACGTGTGCCGGATCACCTACCGGAAGGAGCTCGTGGTAGCGCCAGAGGTTCCACGGACGAGCTGCGAATGTGGGCATTGGCATGGCGTCGCGCAGGGCCGTGAGCTCGTACCGAGCAAAGAGAACCAGGCCACACGACGGACACAGCCCATGGAGCGCGTCCGCGTCGAAGCGCGCGGCGCACGCGCTGCACTCCAGATCGGCGAGGTACGAGAACGGCTGATTCATGCCCGGCAGGATGACTCAGCGCCGGTGCGGGCGCATCGGCAATCAAGCTCACGGACGGCCTGGGGCCAGAGGCCTTGATGGCGGGCGTAGACTCCGAATCAGTGGCGACCGTGGGCCGCCCAGATGGTTGGAGGTGACCATGGCCACGCTGTACGAGCGACTCGGCGGACACGAGGCGATCAACGCTGTCGTCGATGACTTCGTCGGCCGTTGCGCCGCGGACAACCGCATCAACGGCAAATTCGCCCGGACCGATATCCCGCGCCTGACGCAGATGCTCAAGGACCAGGTCTGCATGGCCACCGGTGGGCCGTGCACCTACCCGGGCCGCAGCATGCGCGAGACGCACGATGGGATGGGTGTCACCGCCGGCGAGTTCGACGCGCTGGTGGAGGACCTGGTCGCGACGCTGGACCAGTTCGGGGTCGCGAAGGCTGAGCAGGACGAGCTGCTGGGCATCCTGGGTCCCTTGCGCAGCGACATCGTGGAAGTCGAGGAGCCCAGGACAGGGACGCCGCTGCCGGAAAGCTACAGGCCCGCACCACCGCTGGCCGTCGCCTGAATCACGCTCCTCCGCGCCCAAGCGGTGGGCTCTCGGAGGCGACCATGAAGGAAAGCCGTACGACCGGCGGCTGTAGATAGGGCATCACTCAGCGGAGAAGCCACGCGTGCGCTGCCGTCGTTCCAAGGTCCCGACCCTGGCGACGGCCGCGCTTGGCCTCGCGATCCTGGCGGCCTGTTCCGTAGCTGCGCCACCAGCCTCGACCGGCCTGCGCTCGAGCGCTGCGACCAGGACACCGAGCTCCACGCCAAGTCCCGGCAGCAGCGCAGCAGCCACCATCGACGTCACCACCCTGAGCGGCCGGATCGTCTTCGACAACGCCGAAGACATCTGGTCCGTCAACGCTGACGGCACTGGACTCAGGCGCCTCACCCAAGAACCCTGGCTCGAATTCCAGCCGGCCATGTCGCCCGACGGGCGCCTCATCGCCTATCGATCCGAGCCGAACGAAGATCCGGAGCTCTGGATCATGAATGCCGATGGATCGGGCCAGCACCAGCTGACTCCGGACGGCGGCTTCCCTGAGTGGTCGCCCGACGGCTCGATGATCGCGTACGCCCCTGCCGGCGGCAGCTCGGGCAGGAGCGGGATCGCCATCATGAACGCCGATGGCTCCGGAAAGCGCCGCTTGCCCGGCACCGACTATGGCGAGAACCCGTCGTGGTCGCCTGACGGCAAGCGAATCGTCTTCACCTCCGCGCACACCGGCGAGCGATTCATGTACGTGGTCGACGTCGACGGATCCCGGGTCGTGGACCTCTCGAGTGCCGGGGAGGGCAGCATGGTCGCCTGGTCACCAGACGGGCGTTCGATCCTGTTCGCTTCCCATCGAGATCATTCCGACAACTACAGGGACATCTACGTCATGCGTCCCGACGGGTCGGATGTGAGGCGACTGACATTTGCGAACGGGGAATCGCCAGCGTGGTCTCCGGACGGCCGCCATATCGTCTTCTCCGCAGCTGGGGGCTTCGGCGTCATACGCGCTGATGGTTCTGGCCTCACCTCGCTTCGCGTCGAGGGCGTGGGGTGGGCGAGCTTCCCCGATTGGCGATAGATGCCTTCTGCCATATCGCCTATATCGCCGGCTAAGGAACGCCGTGCAGCAGCACCGATTGGTAGGGCCGCTCGTCCATCGGGCTGCCCAGGATGTGGAGCTGGCCGTCGAGCTCGGCGACCGCCACGGAGCGGAGGCCCGGGATGTCCTGGCGCATCCACTCCAACCCATCGCGACTGAGCCAGACCCCTGCTCCCTGGTCGCCGGTCGATAGGCTGGCGACCAGCCATTCGCCGGCCAGCGTGACAGGAAAGTCGCCGCAGAAGCCTGCTGCCAGGTCGGACCTGGCCCACGTTGACTCGTCGAAGGCCGTCCACATGGCGATGTCACCGTTCTCGAGGGTGCCCATCACGGTGAAGCCCCCGGATGGGGTCTGCTCGACGCCACACGCCGATGCCATGCGGGCTGGAAGCTCGATCTCGTCCCACTGCTTTCCGTTCGACGACGTCCATGCGACCGGCCGGTTGGCTCCCAGATCCGGCAGAGTCTCGCGCTCCGCCAGCTGACCGACCACCACGACGGAGTCCCCGACGGGGGCTGCGTCCAGGCGCACCAGGATGGCTCCCTGTTCGGATCTGATGGTTGTCTCCTGCCAGCTCGTATCGGCTCCCCATGTCCAGAGGCTGTTGACGGGCCCGATGAGCCCGGTCGCCCTTGCGGCGACAAGGCCATCCCCGAATGTCTCCAGGTCGGTCAGGGCGCCATAGTCGTAGAAGTCATTGGTCGACTCGATGAACTCCCATGACGCGCCATCTGCCGATCGCCAGCCCACAGGGCGATAGAAGTCATTGAATCCCTGGAACGTCCCGATCGAGAACAGGGTGTCACCCAGCCGCGTCAGTGGGCCCATCCTTGTGCCCTGGTAGATCTGCGGCCCGAAGTCGTCGATGATGTCGGCGATGAAGGTGGGATCCGGCACCCGATGCCGCTCCCAATCGGTGCCATTTCCGGACGTCCAGGCGGCGAGGCCGTCGCGGTCGTCGCGGTCCCGCCCCACTGCCACGAGCTTTCCGCGATCCGTTCCAAGCGCGGCCGCGTAACCCGGGAACTCCTCAGAAGTCCACGTCAGTTCGATGGGCAGTGGTGTGCTGGTTGGCTCCGGCTCACTCGGCGTCGGCTCGGCGGCTGAAGCGCTTGGAGACGCCTCCACCGAGCCGAGGCCCGGCGACGCGCTCTCGGTCGCCTGACAGCCGACAAGGACAGCGGCAAGCAGGACGATCCCTGCCGGCATCCGGTGCGCGTGGTTCGTCATGGCCGCCACTGTACCGGTGACGCGCTGCGACGGCACTGCGGTCTCAGCCGAGCTGGGCCAATTGGCCGGAAGGGTAGGATCGGCCTACACATCGGATTCCTGGTGCATGGTGGACGACAACCGGGTAGCGGCACTGGAGGCTGCGCCCAAGGCATCCCTGCCCAGCGGCACGGTGGCGTTCCTGTTCACCGATATCGCCGGGTCGACGCGGATGCTGGAGGCGCTTGGCTCGGACGCCTACGCGGGCGTCCTGGCAGACCATCGGCGCATCCTGCGCGACGCCTTCGCCAAGTGGCACGGCACCGAGATGGGCACCGAAGGTGACTCCTTCTTCGTCGTGTTCGAGCGCGCGTCGGACGCGGTGCATGGCGCCCTGGACGCGCAGCTGGGACTGGCGGGCCATGACTGGCCGGCGAGCCAGCCGGTGAGGGTTCGGATGTCGGTCCATGCGGGCGAGGTCCTCAGCCGGGGCGGCGAGTACGTCGGGATGGAGGTCCACCGCGGTGCGCGGATCATGGCCGCGGGCTATGGCGGCCAGATCCTGCTGTCCGAGGCCGCCGCCGCACTGGTCGGTAGCCAGCTGCCGGACGATGCACGACTGGTGGACCTGGGGGAGCAATCGTTCAAGGATCTGCCTCGCCCGGAGCGCGTGTTCCAGCTCACCCATGCGGGTCTTCAGGAGACATTTCCGCCGCTCAAGACCGCTGTCACGCGTACCAATCTCCCTGCCCAGGCATCGGCCTTCATTGGCCGTGAGGCGCAGCTCAGGGAGGTCGGAGATCTCCTGGAGGATCCTCAAGTCAGGCTGGTGACCCTCACGGGCCCCGGTGGCACCGGCAAGACGCGGCTCGCCCTCCGACTGGCCGAGATCCATGGCCCGCGATACGCCGATGGTGCCTTCTTCGTGGACCTGGCCTCGGCGTACGAGAGCAATGCCGCGCTGGCGATGATCGTCCAGGCGCTGGGACTCACACTCCCGAAGGAGCAGTCGGCGACCGAGCTGCTCAAGCAGCGTCTAGGACCGGCAAGGACGCTGCTGCTGCTCGACAACTTCGAGCAGGTGACTGCCGCGGCCTCCGCCATCGCAGAGCTCCTCGAGGCGTGTCCGGGGCTCAACATCCTGGTCACCAGCCGAGAGGCGCTGCGCATTCGCGGGGAACGCGTCTACCCGGTGTCCGCCATGACGCTGCCGCCGGCCGGCGAACCAATCGGCAATGTCAACGCCTTCGAGGCGATCCAGCTCTTCGTCGAGCGGGCGCGGGCCGTGAATCCGGCATTCCGGATGACCGATGACAACGCGTCGGCGATCGTGGAGATCTGCCGTCGGCTGGATGGTCTGCCACTCGCCATCGAGCTGGCGACGGCCCGCCTGAAGCTCTTCTCCGCAGAGAACCTGCGCGATCGGCTCAACAGGAGCCTCGAGGTGCTGAAGGGTGGCGCTCGCGACCTGCCAGAGCGCCAGCAGACGATCCACGCGACCATCGATTGGAGCTATCAGCTCCTTGAACCGGGGGAGCAGCAGCTCTTCGAAATCCTGGCAGTGTTCCCGACCGCCACCTACGCCGCGATTGAGGACGTCGTCTCGGCGACCGATGCCTCGACGCACGAGATCGTGGACGTCCTCGAGGGGATCGGCTCGCTGATCGACAAGAGCCTGATCAGAGGGGTCTCTACCGGGGAGGAGCCACGAGTTGGGATGCTCCAGACCATCCGCGCCTTCGCATCGGAGCGGCTTGGGCAGCGACCTGGGCTGGATGCAGCGGCGCGCCGCGCCCATGCCGACCACTTCGCGGCCATGGCGGGCCATGCAGACGCCGAGTCTCCACCCACCGACGAGATCGAGAACCTGGAGGCCGCCTGGCGTTACGGGGTGGAGCAGGGTGACGTTGCGCTCCTGGAGGCCATGAACAGCGGGCTCTGGCGCGCGCGCGAGGCCATCGGCCTGTACCGCGCGACCATCCAGCAGGCGACCGATCTCCTGGCGCTCCTCGAGGCGGCGCCGGCTACGCCGGAACGGGGGGCGCAGAGGGCGGCACTGGGGCTGCGACGCCTCCGATCGATGCTCGTCGTCCTCGGCTACACCAGGGAGGTCGAGGAGGCGGCCCTGGAGACGATCGATTCGTTCGAGGCGGACCAGATTGGCGGCGATGAGCTCTTCCCCGCCCTCCGCCTGCTGGGCGGGCTGTATGAGCTTAGGACCGAATTCGACAAGAGCGAGGAGATCGTCGACAGGATCCTCAAGCTGGCCGACGAGCGGGACGACGGCGAGATGCGGGCGTCGGCCCACCTGATCCTCGCCGCTGCGGACTCGTTCCGGGGTGATCCGAAGGGAGCCGACGCCCACTTCAACGAGGCGCTGGCCTGGTACGTGGCGCACCCCCCGACCATCCGCGGTCGGCTGGCGAACGTGCACGGGGCGGTCGCGGCTCACAACGCCTCGGCGCTCAACCTCCAGCTGCTCGGCCTTCCCGATCAGGCGGCCGAGCGCGCGGCCCGCGGCATCGAGCTGGCCGAGCGCCTGGGTGATCCGCACTCGCTGGCTTATGCCCACTATCACACCGGCTTCCTCTACCTCTGGCGCCAGGAGCCGGAGCGCGTCCTGAACCACGCGGGCGGGGTCGTCGGCGCCGTTGGGACGCGGGACCTCGCGATGTGGCTGTCACTCGCCCACGTGCTGACCGGTGCCGCCAAGGCTGCCCTTGGTCAGGTTGACGAGGGGCTCGCCGAGATGGATTCCGCCCTCGGGTCGTATCGCGGCCTGCGGACCCCGCCCATCTTCTGGCCCTTCCTCCAGCTCATCCAGGTGGAGGCCTACGCGCGGGCCGGACGATTCGACGAGGCGATGGCCATCCTCGAGGAGGCCGCGGCAACGCCCGGCTACGGGGCGCTTCCGCAGATCGGCATCGCGAGGGGAGGGCTGATGCTCGCCGCACGAGGTACGGAAGCCGTGGACGAAGCCGCGGCACAGTTCCGAACGGCCTACGAGACCTCCGTTGCGGCCGCCATGCCCTTGACGCAGCTTCAGGCCGCTGTCGCCCTGCGCGGCATGGGCCGGCAGCTCGGGACCGATGACGGCGCCGCCGAGCTTCGGAGCACCTACGACCAGTTCACCGAAGGATTCGACACGCCGGACCTGGTGGCCGCGCGCGAGCTCCTCGAGTGACGGGCATGGCCACGCAGGTGCCCAGCCTCCTTCGCGCGCCCGGTGACGCCGCCCATCGGGTCACCTTCTTCGAGCTGTTCTTCGACCTGGTCTACGTCTTCGCCATCACGCAGCTGTCGCACGGCCTGCTGGAGCACCTGGACCCCCGCGGCGCGGCGGAAGCGGTGATCCTGCTGCTCGCGGTGTGGTGGGCGTGGGTCTACACGACGTGGGCGACCAACTGGCTCAACCCCGATAGCACCGGCTGCCGGCTGATGCTGGTGGGAGTGATGGGCGCCGCCCTGGTGATGGCGACGTCCATTCCGGACGCATTCGCGGACGGCGGGCTTGTCTTCGCGCTCGCCTACGCGGCCATCCAGGTCGGCCGCAGCTCGTTCGTGCTGTGGGCTGTCCGCGCCGATCCAGTGCGTCGCGAGAACTTCCAGCGCATCGTGGTATGGAATATCGCCGCCAGCTCGATATGGGTGGCCGGCGGGCTGGTGGGCGGATCGGCACGCGATCTCATCTGGGTGGCGGCGCTGCTGGTCGACTATGCGGCGCCGGCCGCGCGCTTCTGGGTTCCAGGGCTGGGGCAATCCGCCACCGCCGATTGGACGGTGACGCCGTCCTACATCAGCGAGCGCTTCAAGCTGTTCGTCATCCTGGCGCTGGGCGAGTCGATCATCGTCACCGGCGCCACCTTCAGCGAGCTGGAGCCGGCGCCAGCGGGGATGGTGGCGTTCGGCAGCGCCTTCGCCGGCACGGTTGCCATGTGGTGGGTCTACTTCCACCGCAGTGCCGATGCGGGCGAGGAGGTCATGGGTCGCTCCGGCGACCCCGGCCGCATTGCACGATCGGCCTACACCTACTCCCACCTGCCGATGGTGGCGGGCATCATCGTGACGGCCGTCGCCGACGAGCTGTTGATCGCCCATCCGACCGGGCACGCGGACGCGGCGACCATCGCCTGCGCGCTCGGTGGTCCGGCGCTGTTCCTCGCCGGGCATGCCCTGTTCAAGTACACGGTCTTCGGGGTGATCTCGATCCCCAGGGTTGCCGCCGTCGCCGTGCTGGGTGCGATGGCGCCGCTGGCTCCATCACTGCAGCCGCTGGTCATCGGCCTCGCGTCGACCGCGGTCGTCCTGGCCGTGGCTGTCCACGAAACCTGGTTCCACCCCGCCGCGGCCGCCGACGAGGAGCTCGTGCTGGAGGATGCGGCTCGCGACGAGCCGTAGAGTTCGACCATGGCCGATGCCCCCGAGCTCGCGGCCGTGCCCTCCGCGGACGTGGAGCGTCGGATCGTCAGCGTCCTGTTCGCCGACCTCGTCGGCTTTACGCCGCTGTCCGAAAGCCTCGACCCGGAGGATGTGGCCACTGTCCAGGACGCGTACTTCAGCGCCACGCGCGAGACGATCCAGCGCTATGGCGGGGTGCTCGAGAAGTTCATCGGTGATGCTGCGATGGCCGTCTTCGGCGCGCCGCTGGCCCGCGATGACGACGCTGAGCGGGCCGTCCGGGCCGGGCTGGCGCTGATCGGCGCGCTCGAGCAGCTGGAGGCGCGGCTTGGTCTGGCCCCCAGGACGCTGCAGCTGCGGGTGGGCGTCAACACGGGCGAAGTCGTGCACGCCACCTCCGGGCCCGATGCGGGACGCGTGACCGGCGACACCGTCAATACGGCGGCTCGCTTCCAGGCGGCGGCGCGGCCCGGAGCGGTGCTCATCGGTGAGCTGACCGCACTGAGCGTGGCTGAGAGCATCACCACCGAGCCGATCGGTGCCGTCGAGCTGAAGGGCAAGGCTGACCCCGTGCGGGCATGGGAGGCCATCGGCGCTCGTCCGCAGCCCTCTCGCGACGAGGCGCTGGGCGCCCTGCGTGCACCGATGCTCGGGCGCGACCAGGAGCTTTCCTCCCTGCGCGGGGCGATCGAGGCGGCGACAGCGGCACGGACCGCCGCGCGCATCGTGGTCATCGCCCCGCCAGGAGTGGGGAAGAGCCGCCTGCTCATTGAGCTGGGCGCGGCCACCTCGGCCACGGTGACGCTTCGGTCGGCGAGGGTTCGGCCGCAGGCCGCCGCGCCATACGAGGCAGTCGCCCAGCTCTTCGCCGCCGAGGACGCGGACTGGCTGCCCGAAGCGCTGGCGACCGCTGGCGTCGTCGCGGCCCGTGCAGCGGTCATCGAGGCCGAGGTGCGACGCCTCGCCGATCCGTCTGAGCCGATGGCCGGCGCCGCAGGCGACCTCTCCGCCGAGCGTGACGCTCGCTTCGACGCCTGGACGACTGCGCTCGACGCGCTCGCCGATCGGCCGGAGCTGTGGCTGGTCGAGGACGTTCACTGGGCCGGCGGCGACCTGCTCGCGTTCCTAGAGCACGCGGAGCACGCGCCGACCAGGCACGGTCGGCTGATCGTCGCCACCGCCCGCCCGAGCCTGCTCGAGACGGCGCCTGACTGGTGCGAGGCGAGACGGCTGGACCTCGGGCCGCTGCCGCCGACGGACGCGGGGGCGCTGGTCCAGGCGCTGCTCGGCGCCGCCTTGCCCGCGGAGCTGGTGGCCGCCCTCGTCGAGCGGGCGGACGGGACACCGCTCTTCATCGAGGAGCTGCTGCGGACGTGGGCGAGCATCGGCACCCTCGTCCGCGAGGACGGCGCCTGGCGGCTGGCTGTCCGGCCCGAGTCGGTCATCCTGCCGCCCACGGTGCAGGCCATCTACGCCGCGCAGCTCGACGATCTGCCGCCCGATGCGCGGGCTGTCGCGCGCCGTGGCTCGGTCGCCGGCCGCCGCATCCCGGTCGCAGCGCTCGAGACGCTCGGAGTGGAGGGGCGCGACGGGCTCGATCGCCTGGTTCGCCGTGCCTTCGTCCGCGGGCCGCTGATGGACCCCGTGACCGGTGACGCGTACGCCTACCGGCACGCCCTGCTGCGCGACGCGGGCTATGCCTCACTGGCGCGCGCCGAGCGTGCGCGCCTCCACGTGGCCATGGCCCGATGGCTCGAGGGCATCGCCGGTGATCGCGCCGGCATCGTGGCCGAGGCGGTTGCCGAGCACTATGCGAGCGCCCTCGAGTCGCTCCCCGCGCTTGCCGTGGCCGACATGCCCGATCGCACGGCACTCGCCACGAACGCGGCGGCCTGGTTCGAGCGGGCAGCCGAGGCCGCCCTGGCGCTAAGCGCACCAGAGGCGGCGGCGCGGACACTGGCGCGGGCCATTGAGCTGACCGATACAGAGGCGAACCAGGACCTCGCTCGTCGCCGCCTGCAGCTCGGTCGGGTGTTGGCTGCCAGCGCCGATCTCGACGCCGCGATCGGCGAGATCGAGTCTTCGCTCGACTTGGCCGCCGACGATCCGGCACCCACGGCCGACGCGGCCTACGAGCTCGCGCGGGCGTACATGCAGCAGATCCGATTCGCCGAGGCCGAGCAGGTGACCACATCGGCGCTCGAGCGGCTTGCCGATGCACCAGCCGCGGCGCGCGCCAGGTTGCAGGCCCTGCACGCATGGGCAATTGCGGCGCTGGGCCGCCGTGACGGAGTCCTCGCTGAGCTCGACGCCGCCTGGGATGCTGCGCAGGCATCGGGCGATACCAACCTCCAGGTCGACGTTCTCATCCACAGGAACCCGGCATCGAGCGAGATCGGAGAGGGTTCCGAGGATGACTGGGCGCTGCTGGAGGACCGAGCACGCGCGGTAGGTCGATGGGAGCAGGCGGTGATTGCCGGTCGGATGCGAGTCTTGATCTCCCTTGAGACCGACCTGCGCACGGGCCTCGCCGGACTCGGAGCTTCCATCGAGCTTGCAGCCACGCATGGCCTGACCGAGCAGCTGGGATGGGGCCAATCGACCCGCTGTGAGGCGTTGTGGGTCCTGGGCGAGCTGGACGCAGCCATTGAGGCGGGGCTGGCGGCGATCGAGCTCGCCGAGCGATACGCCTACCAGCGCCTCGGCTTTCGAACGTGGGTCGCCCTGCTGCCCATCTCCGCTGCTCGACGAGATTCGGACCTGGCCGCACGGTATGAGCGCTGGTGGGACGGCGCGAAGGCTCACTTCCCACCGAGCCCTTCGCCGTATGGCCGAATGCTGCTGGGGGCTACCGATGTTTGGCTCGCGAGAGCGACGGGCCAGCCAACGCCAACTCCCCCGGCGGACCTGGCGGAGTTCGATACCGTCTTCTCTAACCCGCACTATCTGGCCGCGGTCGAGACGGTCGTTGAGTCCTGGCTTGATGCGGGCCTCTCTGATCAGGCGTCGGCGGCCGTCGATGTGGTTGTTCGGGACGCCGCCTCGCCGGATGCGCCAATCCTCATGCGCATCTCTGCTGCGCTGCTGCGAGGCATGCTGGGTGAGCGGGAACAAGCGGCTCTGGCAGCGGAGAAGGCCGCGAGCTCTGGCGCGCTGTGGTGGGAGCTGCGTGCCCGGCACCTGCTCGGTGAGGCGGCGGACGATCTCAAGGCACGACTCGGGATGGGATGACGAGCCCTCGGGGACGCTAGCGTCGGGTGGTGGCCTTGGGCTTCAGGGATCCGACGTATTCATGGCTGCGCTCGAGCCAGGGTCGCAGCTCATCGGTCCTTTCCAGGAGGATGTCGGGAACCACCACGTACTCCTGCATGGTTCGTCCGTGCTGTTTGGCAGGTTTTGCGTCGTAGCGCGCGATGAACTCCTGGCCCGCATCGGCTGGGAGGCGGAGGGACACCGATCCGCTCGCGTCCAGGAAGCTGAACATGTGGCCGTTGCGTGAGGTGTAGGGCATGGTCGCGCCCTTGCGCTCGACGCCGGGCGTGCTCTCAACGAGCCTTTCGTAGAGCTCCAGTCGATCCATCGGACCTCGATAGGCGGTCTTCATCCTCGATGCCACCAGCCCCGAAGGCCGGTCACTCGGTGGATGGCCCGACGCGCGCCAAGCGCAGGACGGGGATCTCGCGATCGGTCTTCTGCAGGTACTTCACGTATTCCGGTGCCTCTTCGGCCAGCCGCTTCCAGGCAGCCTCAAGGTCGACGCCGGTGAGCGTGCTGGCCTCAACGTCCACTCGATGGCCGCCGAAGAATTCGACCGTCGCTCGGGGGTTCTTGGCGAGGTTGTGCAGCCACCCGGGTTGACGCGCGGCGCCGACCAGCGATGCGATCACCAGCCATGCGTCCGGGCCGTCCTGCAAGTACCCGAGGATCGCGTGGCGAACCTTGCCCGTCCGGGCGCCACGCGTCTCGAGCAACAGCGTCTGGATACCGCCGCTGGTCTTCTGCGGGCGTCGCCGGAACATTCCAGGCACGAATCGGCCGAAGAGGCGGGGGATGATGCCTGGGTATCGCGTGCCGCGCGTACCGGACGGTGGCACTTTGACGGACATTGGATGGAGGTTAGCATCGGGCAATGCGCCTTCGGCTGGCGATGCTGATCGTGGGGTTGGCCGTCGCGCTGAGCGCATGCTCGGGACTTGAAAGGCTCTTCGTCGATGACCTGTCGGGCGGCGACGTGTACGTGGGCGAGGACGCAGCCAGCATCACGGTCATCACCGAACAGACCGGGTGTTGCTATATGGAGGGCGCACTGCGCTTTGCCCGGCTGGATGGTCCTTCCTCCTTCGACTGGGCGGTCGACGATGGATCCGGCGGCGACGATGTCCGGCGGGACGGAACCTTCACTGTAGGTGTGCAGAAGCACTCCGTCATGCCGGGCGCCTACACGCTTACTACCTGGGAGCAGGTCTGTGGCGGCAACTGCGACAACCTCGATGAGCCCACCAGTCATTGCAGCCTGGACTTCACCGCCGCACCGCGCGGGAAGGTCGAGATCCGCGTCACCTTTCCTGTCGGGCAAGCCTGCGACTCGACCGTGACCTAGGTTCGCCGTGCCACGCTCGGGTCGTCGACACCCGGTCAATAACCGGACCAGCGTGGATGGGCGTCTGACGTTGGCTCCCTCCTGGTCGGCAGGCGTTCCCTGACCATCGCCACGAACGGAGCCATCTCGCCGGCGAGCAGGCGATCGTCGTCCGGCGTTGCCAGGCCATCGTAGGCACGCAGCGCCGCATTCACGGCCCCATTCCAGCGCCCCGGAAGGTGCTCCAGCGCCCATTGGCCAGCGGCCCGCTTCGAGAGCACGACATCGCGAGTGTCGACCGCGTACGCGATGCGGCTGCCGTTCAGGATGGCGTAGGAAGCCTCGTAGGGATCGGTGTCGCCCTCGAGGACGTGGCGCTCGACATGCTCGAGCTCCCGGTCCAGGTCGCCTTCGATCTCCGCCCAGGTCGGCGCTGTCACGACCTCGACGGGCCGTGCACCGTAGAGCGGTAGATAGCGTCCGGCGAGCCAATGTGCCCGATGGAGCGCCCAGGACGTGTCACGCCGCCCTTCGAGGAAGGCGTGAGGTGGAGGCTCGGAACGGCGGGCATCGTCGAGGACGATGAACCAGGTATCCCACTCGACGCCTTCCCGGTCAGCGATTGCCGACATGGCGGCTTGGATTCGCCGCGCGGCCAGCTCGTCCGGCCGGCGCCTGACGATGACGTGGGTATCGAGGTCCGCAGGCCGCAGCGGCCGGTCGGAGCCGATCGCACCGCCATATCCCCAGATCGCAACCAGGTCCTCGCCAAGGAGCGACTTCAGCCCATCACGCAGCTGCGTCCAGGCACGCCTGGCGACCTCCGGAAGGTCCTCCAGCGCGACAGCCACCAGCCGCGGCGGCTAGGGCTTCGGGATGTCGACCGGGTCTCCGACGTCGCTGAACTCGTAAGAGACGTTGAAGTCCATGGACGCGTCGGTGCGCTGGTAGGTGCCCTCCAACGCCGCGGTGAACTCCATCAGCACCGGTGCGCCCGAGTCGTCGACCAGGATCAGCGTCTGGTTCTGGACGAGCTCGGCGTTCCGCCAGCCCTGGTCCTCCAGGGTGGCCAGGTCAGCGCCCACCCACAGCTCGGACCTGAGCCGATGCACCGGCTGACCATCCCGCTCCTCGGCTCCGACGTACTCGATCTCATCGGGCGAGCTGAAGTTGACGAAGGGGTTCAGTGGCGTCGTCTGCTCGTAGTCCGGCAGGCGCGTCCACTTTCCGTTGTCATCGATGTAAGCACGGCCATCGACGAGAAGCATCTCGAACGCAAGGTTCGACGGTCCGAGGTCGAGGCTCGCCTCGCCAACGCCATCCTCGCCGCTCACGTCCATCGCCATCTCGATGGTGAGCGTCTGCTGCTGCCCACCGCCGGATACCGTGACTTTGCCATCGGCGAGGACGTGCATGGTGAGAGCGGGATCGTCGACCACGGCCAGGAACGCATCGATGATGGCCCCGCTGTCGGCGTCCGTCGGCTCCGGAGTTGCCTCGATCGTTGGCTCCGGCGAGGCGCTCGAGGGCGACGGGCTCGATGAGCTGCAGGCGGCAAGCAAGGCCCCGAGCGCCACGGCCAGGGCCGCCGTGATCATCCGGCGCCGAGCTCCCGATCCAGTCTCGCCCATGCGTCGCGTCCTCTCGTTTTGGTCCGCGGTAGTAGACGATGCTGCTCGATTGTGGTCAAGCGCCCGGTAGCATCGTCGCGTGCAGCTGCGCAGGAAGCGGTTCGACGCGCCCGATGAAGTCCGCCGAATAGAGAAGGGCCGCGTCGACCTGCTCGAGCTGGGCGAAGTGGTGGTTGGGCGGGCCGTATTCGAGCCGGGCTTCCGCTGGTCAGAGCACGTGAAGCCAATCGTCGGAACCGAATTGTGCGAGGTGCATCATCTCGGTTACGTCATCTCCGGGCAGCTCCACTGCGAGATGCGCGACGGCGCCACCATCGAGCTGCGCGCAGGAGACGCGTTCGACGTTCCGCCGGGCCACGACGCGTGGGTCGTTGGTGACGAGCCGTGGGTCTCCGTCGACTACGCGGGACGAAGGCTCTTTGCCAAGCCGACAGCGGCCACCGCGCGCCTTCTCCGGACGATCGTCTTCACCGATCTGTCTCGGTCGACGGAGACGCTGGGCCGCCTGGGTGACGCGGCCTGGCGGACGCTGCTCGCTGAGCACAACCAGGACGTCAGGGCGGAGCTGGAGCGCTTCGAGGGTCGCGAGGCGAAGAGCACCGGAGACGGGTTCCTGGTCCTCTTCGAGAGTCCCGCGCAGGCCGTCAATGGGGCGGCGGCCATGCTCGACGTGGCATCGGCCTATGAGCTGACAGCTCGCGCTGGCGTGCACGCGGGTGAAATCGAGCGCCAGGGTGATGAGGTGCGTGGCATCGCCGTCCACACAGCGGCGCGCATCCTCGGGCTCGCACAGCCCGGTGAGGTGCTCGTCTCTTCGACCGTGCGGGACCTGCTCGCGGGCTCCGGCCTGAGATTCGAGGATCGCGGTGAGCACGAGCTGCGCGGGATCGAGGGTCGCCGCAGCCTGGCGGCTCTCGTCCGCGACTGACGAGCGGTACGTGCGCGCCCTTGACGCGCCTGCTAAACAGAGGCGGTCATGGACATCCTGATCCTGCGCCTGGTGCACATCGTCAGCGGCGCCTTCTGGTTCGGCGCCGCGCTCACGATGTTCCTGTTCCTGCAGCCGACCGCGCAGGCGACGGCGCCGGAGAGTCAGAAGTTCATGCTGCATCTTCTCCGCAATCGCCGATTCAGCGAGGTGGTGCTGGCCGCGGGGCTTCTCACGGTCGGCGCCGGCTCCATCCTGTTCTGGCGCGACTCGAACGGGCTGCAGCTGGCGTGGATGTCGAAGCCGCCGGGGCTCGGGTTCACGGTCGGCGCCGGTGCGGCGCTGCTGGCGCTCATCGGCTTCGTCTTCCTCGGCTATCCGGCGGGTAGACAGCTGGTGGGCATTGGTGATCGGCTCGAGAGGGAAGGCAGGCCGCCGACCGAGGACGAGCAGCGCACGCTGGGAAGTGCGCAGCGCACCCTGAAGCGCATCGGCGTGGCAGTCCTCGTGCTGCTGGTGATAGCCGTCATCTCGATGGCCACCGCGCGTTATTGGGTGCTCGTCCTCTAGCATCGACGCTATGGATGACAGACAGGCACTCGAGCGTTACCGATACTTGCTGCGAACCGCACCGCCCGATGACATCGAGCGTGCCCACGAGGAGGCCTTCGCACAGCTGACCCCTGAGCAACGCGCAGCGGTGCTGAGCCAGTTGGCCGACCACGTGCCGCCGTCGGAGATCGGCGGCGACGACCCGAAGTCCCTGGCCCGCACGGCGACGCGTGCTGAGATGCGACAGCCCGGCACCATCGAGCGGGCCTTCGGCGGGGCAGGCGCGCCCGGCCTCGGCTCGATCTTCCTCTCCACCCTGGCCGGCGCCTTCGTTGGTTCGGCAATCGGAAATGCCATCTTCGATAGCAGCACGGGAGCCGAGGGCGATGCCGCGGGCTCCGGCGACGAGGCTGGCGGTGACATGGGCGACGCCGGGGGCGATTTCGGCGGTGGCGACCTCGGTGGCGGCGACTTCGGCGATTTCGGCGGCGGCGACTTCGGCGGCGGGATTTAGCGGCGGAGCGGCAACTCGGCTGTCGCCCCCTTTAGTCGAGCGTGGACGGCAGGTGGAATCGCGGGGCGAGCGAGGCGTCCATGTAGGCGGTGATGGTCGCGATCTGGTCGCCGTCCAGCGCAAGCAGCTGCAGGCCGGTGAAGCGGTACGCCTCGCCATCGCGCTGGTAGAGCCCCACGGCGGGACCGCCGTTGGCTTCGGTGGTCACGCCATGCCATCGGCCCCTCCGCCCGTCGAGGATTGAACCCTCCACGAAGGCGCGGATGGCCGCATGCCCGATGGAGGCCGATCGAATCGGTGGCATCTCCAGGATGGCATCGCGCTTCAGGAGCCGGAGCAGGGCGTTGACGTCGCCTGCTTCCCAGGCGAGGACGTATCGGCGCAGGAGGCTGGCAGTCGATGCGTCCGGCGGCCGCGGTCGAGCGGCGGGGCGGTACTCGCGCTTCATGGTCCGGCGAGCGCGATGGAGGAGCGAGTTGACGCTGGGGACAGTCGTTTCCAGCTGATCTGCGGCCTCGGCGGCGCTCAAGGCCAGCACGTCGCGCAGGATGAGGACGGCCCGCTGGCGGGCGGGCAGCAGCTGCAGCGCGGCCAGGAAGGCAAGCGAGACGCTTTCGCGCAGGTCGTAGCTGGCCGCGGGATCCGCCTCTGCATCGGCCAGGAGGTCGTCATGGATCGGCTCCAGCCAGAGGACCTCCCCCGTCGTGGCTCGCTCGGGCGAGGATGGTATGAGGCGCCGGCCCTTCGTTCGTCGGATGGCGTCCAGGCAGACCCGGGTGGCGATGCGTCGTAGCCACGTCCGCGGACCGGCCTCGCCGCGGTACTCGGCGCGGCTGCGCCACGCTCGCGCGAGCGTCTCCTGGACCATGTCCTCCGCGTCATGCACCGATCCCGAGAAGCGGTAGCAGTGCAGCAGCAGGTCGCGCCGCAGGGACTCGGTGATCGGTCCGAAGGTCTCGTCGTCGAGCTCGAAGGCGGCTCGCGGCTCAGCCATGCGCACAGTTTCTCCCAGTGGTGCCGTCAGTGACAGTGCAAACCCATTGACGGCATTTCCGGAGGTTTCTTTCCATGCAGTACATCACCATCGTCCGCGGCCGGCTGCTCGGCACGGACCAGGATGCATCCCGCGACCTGCACAACAAGATCGTGGACTCGGTCCGTCCACGCTCCGAGCCGATGGGCGCGGTTGGCCACCAGGCCTATGTCGAGCCGCAGGACCCCGGCAGCTTCGTGGCCATCGACCGCTGGAGCAACATGGAGGGCCTGCAGCAGTTCATCGGCGATCCGAGCGTGCAGCAGCAGCTGGGATCGATGTTCGACGGCCCGCCCCAGGTCACCATCCTGGCCGAACGCGAGGGCTGGCGCGCCTTCTAGACAATGGACCATGCCGTAGCATGGCGGGATGGACAGCTCATCCCGAGCGCTCGAGATCCGGGAGGCCATCGGGGCCGCGACCCAGTACCTGACGCAGCATCCTGAAGAGGCCAAGGCCACGGACAGCGCCGCGGTTGCATCGCTGGTCGACGGTCTCGTCATGCACGTGAGCGGTCCGAGCGGCGCGAGCCTGACGACGGATATGGTCGCATCTGTGGGGGGCACCGCCACGGCGCCATCCCCGGGCTGGTTGCTTCGCGCCGCGGAGGCCAGCTGCGTGGCGACCTTGATTGCCATGCGAGCCGCCACGCTCGGCATCACGCTTGATGCGCTGGAGGTCACGGTCGACTCCGAGTCCGACGACCGCGGCCTGCTCGGAATCGACGAGGACGTTCCGGCCGGTCCATTGCGCGGTCGGGTGGCGGTGCGCCTCACCGCGGCGGGCGTCGACCATGGCACCCTCGAGGAGATCGCGCGCTGGGGTGTGAAGCACTGCCCGGTGTGTGACGCGCTGGAACGGCCGGTCCCGATAACGACCGAGATCTCCACAGACGGCCGCGACTAGAGCGCGAGCGATCCATCAATGCGCGGCAAGGCCTGGGCCGATTTCGCGGCCGATGAGCCGGAGATGGCTTCCAAAGGGCAGGAGCTGATCTATCGGCGAGGCGACGGCGAGGGCTTCCTGGTGACGGTCGCCGGCGTCAAGGGGCTGCCGCGGCTGCATCCGATCAATGTCGGTGTCGTCGACGGCCACCTGTATGCCTTCGTGCAGGCGGCGTCCGCCAAGACCCGCGATCTGCAGGCCGATGGTCGATACGCGTTGCATCCGCACCAGGATCCCGCCGCGCCAGACGAGTTCATGGTCCGTGGCCGGGTGCAGCTGGTGCAGGACGCCGACCTGCGCGCGAGGATCGCTTCGGACTGGTTCTTCAACGTTGCTGACGACTACCCGCTGTACGAGCTGCTCATCGAGCACGCACTCATCGGGGAACGCAGCGCTGACGAGTGGCCGCCGCGCTATCGGTCCTGGCGACCACGCGGGTGACGGGAATTCTCACCCGACGAAGCTAATGACGAAGATGTCGGGCCTGCGTGTCGGGGATTCTCGCAGGAGGAGAATCCGAGTCAACTTGGAGGCCGATCCGAGGCGAATGTGCGCGGTTTGGGCCGCTTCTTGGTCGTTGCACTCACCCGATGAGAATCGGCGTTCTCAAGGGGGTGGCCCGGGGAGGTTGCTGGCCTCCGATGGACGCCGCTCCGGTGCCAGCGCCCCGAAATAGACACCGCTGAGGATGATGGCGCCGCCCACCAGCATGAACGGCGTGACCACCTCGCCGGTGAGCAGCGCCGAGAACGGGACCGTGGCCAGCGGGATAAGCAGGAACTGGAACGATGCGGTGGATGCCGCCCATCGGCGCAGGACGAACACGAAGAGCCAGAAGACGACCAGCGATCCGGCCAGCACCAGGTAGATCATCGCTGCCCAGGTGTCCTGCTGGGCAGGCAGCGACCAATGCTCGCCGAACAGCGCGGAGAGCGGGAACAGGACGGCGGCACCGGTCAGCATGCCGACTCCGTTGGTGGCCACCGGATCGGCTCGTGGGGTGAGCTTGACGACCACGCCCGCCTCCGCAAAGAGCAGCGCCACGACAACGGCCAGCACGATGCCGTGCAAAGGGATCGCCAGCGAGATCCTGTCGGCGGCCAGGATCGCGATGCCGCCAAGGGCCACCAGTGAGCCGAGGACACCCCGCAGGCGGAACGGCTCCAGCCCGTGGAGGGGTGCCAGCACCAGCGTCAACAGTGGCACCAGTCCCAGCAGCAGCTGGCCGGCTCCGGCTCCGATCAGCGAGATGGCGATGAAGGCCAGGCCGAAGCCCGCCCCGAAGGCAAGCACCCCGTAGAGCACCGAGCCGAGCAACGCTCCGCCGCGGGGAATTGGGACGCGCAGAGCGAGCATGAGCGCGCTGAAGAGGATGCCGGCGATCCCGAAGCGCACGGCGGCGGCCCACAGCGGATCCAGCTCGTCGGTGGCGATCTTCACCCCGACCGCGTTGCCGCCCGCCAGCACGACGGCGAGCAGGAATGCCGACAGGGTGACCCGATCGGTCGTCAACCACCCAGGGCGGCCTGTCTGGCAGCCTCGAATCGAGGGATACCGTCCGCCACCATCTGGTCTGACGCCGTCAGGCTGATCCGGAACCAGCCCGGCACCTCGACGATCGAGCCGGGCAGCACCAGCACACGATGCCTGGCCAGGATGTCGCCGAAGGCGACGTCGTCCTCGATCGGGGAGCGGGCCATGGCGTAGAACGTGCCCTCCGGCATGGTGCAGTCGTAGCCCATGTCGCGCAGGGCGGGCACCAATCGGTCTCGCCGCCGCTCGAGCGCGCCGATATCGATCGACAGCTTCTCCAGGTCGGCCAGCGCGTGCTGCAGCAGGGCGTTCGGGAAGGCAAATCCACCGGTCAGCTGCTGGATGAAGACCTCGTCGCGCACGTCGGCCCGCTCCGGCAGGCTGGGCGGCGCGGTGACGAAGCCGATGCGCTGCCCTGGCGCCAGGAGCGTCTTGCCATACGAGTACGTGATCAATGTGTGCGGGTAGATCTGTGCCGGGCTGGTGTAGGTGCGCCCATCGAACAAGATGCGGTTGTACGGCTCGTCCGAGACGATCCAGACGGGGTGACCGATGCGCGCGGAGGCATCGGCCAGGACATCGGCCAGCCGCTGGAGGTGACTCGCGGAGTAGACACGCCCGCTGGGATTGTGCGGGGAGTTGACCAGCACCGCGCGTGTGCGCGAACCGATGCTGGCTGCAATCCGGTCGACGTCAAGGTCGAAGGCCGGCGGGTCCAGCGCGACGCGGATCGGCTCACCGCCGGCCGACAGGATGAGCATCTCGTAGAAGAACCATGGCGGCGAGAGGAAGATGACCTCGTCGCCGGGGTCGACCAGCGTCCGCAGCGCGACCGCGATCGCCGCGAAGCCGCCGTTGGTCATCGCCACGTCGTCCGGGTCCCAGTCCATGCCGGTTCGACGGGTCAGCGTGTCGGCCACCGTACGCTGCGAGGCGGGCTCCGAGATCTTGTATGCGAACCAGTCCTTGTCCTGCGGGACGACGGCGCGCTGGAGCGCGGCGACGTAGTCGGGGAGCGGCATCTCCTGCGGATTGCCGACGGCGAAGTTCGCGACGTCCGGCTGTCGGTTGAGCTGCGAGAAGGGGCCTCCGAAGAAGGTGAGGAAGGGTCGCGCGCTGTCGCGGATACGGTCGCGGAGGTCGGTCCGCTGGATGGTGGTCATCTCCGGCGCATTCTGACGGGTTGCAGGCTGCGGGTCACTCGACCAACGAGCCGGCTGTCGGCGGTGTTTGGGTGGCCAATCGACCCAGCCGGCGGGAATTCGGCCAAGGAGCTGGCTCTTCCGCGGGTTCCGTAGTCGGGTGACCCACCAGCTGGGAACCAGCGGGGCGTTGCGCCCGGCCGCGTGGCTCAGGGATGACCGTCGTTGCGGATGGCCCAGTCCCAGGACTGCTTGTAGATCCGCACGATCAGGTTCGTCTCCGAGTCGACGATGCCGTCGATCTGCGCCAGCTCGCTGAGCAGGAAATCGGCGAGGTCCTGGTTGGTGCGCGTCACCACCTCGATGATCAGGTCAACCCGCCCGGTGCTGGCCCCCACGTACCGGACCTGCGGCAGGCTGCTGAGCCGCTCGGCGACCGCGTCCAGACGGCCCCGCTCGACCTTGAGGCCGATGATCACGGGCGTCTCGTAGCCGACGTCGAACGGGTCGACGGTCGCCACGATCCGGATGATGCCGTCGCCCAGCAGCCGCTTCAGCTTGCGCCGTGCGGTCACCTCGGTCACGCCCAGCGATCGGGCGAGCTGGGTGAGCGTCAGACGACCATCCTGCTGGAGCAGCTCGACCATCCCGCGCTCCGCGGCGTCGAGGTGGTGCCTCGCCGGCCGCGGGTATTGGGTCATGGCAGTCAACAGCCCTCCACTTGACCTATCTCGATAGAATTCGGTGCGCAGAATATCCCATAGCGACAGCCCGGCTGAACTTCGGTCGGGTCTGGAACCCTGCGGTGAGGATGGAGGATATGAGCACAGCACGCGCCCAAGAGCCGACCACTCGCGGTGTCGAGGTTCACTCGATCGACTACATCCCGCAATCGGAGCGCCACGGCAGGGTCACCGATCAGTTCACGCTCTGGTTCCTTGGCAACGCGAACCTTGCCACGCTGGCGGTTGGCCTCATCGCCATGGGCCTTGGCCTGCCCCTCGTGTGGGTCCTCGTCGCAATCATCCTCGGCGAGGTCTTCGGGACGTTCTTCATGGCGTTCCACTCGGTCCAAGGTCCACGGATGGGAATTCCGCAACTACTCCAATCGCGGCCGCAGTTCGGCTACATCGGGGCGATCATCCCGCAGGCGATCGGCCTGTTCCTGTATGTCGGCTTCAACGTCTTCAACACCATCATCGCTGGCACTGCCCTTTCGACCGTGACCGGCCTCAACCTGCAACTCTCAATCGTGCTGATGGCCGGCGCCGCGCTGATCCTGACGATCGGCGGCTATGACTGGATTCACTTCATCCAGCGTTGGGGGACGTACCTGTTCCTGCTCGTGTTCGGCATCTTCACGGTGGGTGTCCTGCTCACAGGCAGGCCCGCAGCCGAGGTGGTGACCGGCGACTTTGCCTGGACGCCGTTCCTGGTCGTCATCGTCATCGTTGCCAGCTACCAGGTGTCGCAGGCGCCGTACGTCTCGGACTACAGCCGCTACCTGCCGCGCAACTCGACGGTGCGCTCGACCTTCCTGTGGAGCTACTTCGGCTCTACCGCCGGCTCGTTCTGGATGATGGCGCTCGGCGCCTTTCTGCTGGCCAGCTACCCGGACACCGAGTCGATCGGCGCGGTCGCGGCCGGCGGTGACGCGATCTTCAGCGGCTTCGGCACGATTGTCCTTACGACCGCACTGATCGGCCTGGTGTCGGTCATCGCACTGAACCTGTACTCCGGCTCGCTCGCCATGCTGGCGGCGGTCGACACCGTGGTTCCGGTCAAGCCGAGCGTGCTGACGCGCGCGATTGCCATCGGCGTCATCCTGGTGCTCGGTACGTTGGGCAGCCTGCTGCTCCCAGCCGACTTCCTGGGCAGCTACAACGTCTTCCTGGTGATCCTGCTCTACTCCCTGGTCCCGTGGACGGCGATCAACCTCGTCGACTTCTTCTTCGTTCGGCGAGGCAACTACGCGATCCTCGAGATCTTCAAGCCGAACGGGATCTACGGACCCTGGAACTGGCGCGGGCTGTTGTCGTATGTCGTCGGGATCGGCGTCATGGTGCCGTTCTTCGCCATCTTCAACGGCGACCAGGAAGTGTTCGTCGGCCCCATCGCCCGCGCTCTTGACTTCGCGGACATCTCGCTGTTCGTTGGTCTGCCGGTCTCGGCGCTGCTGTACTGGGTACTCTGTCAGAACCTGGATCTCACCCGGGAACGGCAGCTCGCAGCCGAAGAGGCGGCGGAGCTGGAGGCGATGGCCGAGGAGCAGACGGAAGCGGCCACCGCACCGGCCTGACGTACGGGCGTCGCGCGGTGAGGCGGCTGACGACCTTCTCCATCGTTGGCCGGTGCGAGCGCACCGGCCAACTTGGCGCCGCCGTCTCGACTGCCGATGTCGGCGCCGGGCGGCTGGTCACCTGGGCCAAGGCGGGTGTCGGCGCCGTCGCGACCCAGTCCTGGCCAAGCCTCTACCTGGCCATCGACGGGCTGCGGCTGCTGGAGGGGGGCGCATCGGCCCAGGAAGCGCTCGATCGCGTCCTCGCAAACGACCCCGGGCGATCGGTCCGGCAGCTGGGCGTCGTGGACAGCAGCGGCGCCAGCGCCTCCTTCTCGGGCGACGAGTGCACGCCGTGGTACGGCGAGATCATCGGTCCTAACTTCGCCGCGCAGGGAAACATGCTGATCCGCGGCAAGACAGTCAGCGCCATGGCCGAGTCGTTCACCGCCTCGGCCGACCTCGACCTCGCCGAGCGGCTGCTGCGTGCCCTGGAAGCCGGGCAGGCGGGCGGCGGCGACATGCGTGGCCGGCAGTGCAGCGCGCTGCTGGTCGTCGACCGTGAGGAATATCCGCTCTGGGATCTGCGCGTGGACGAGCATCCGCAACCGGTGGCGGAGCTGCGGCGCATCTACGAGATCGCTCGACTGCAGCTGCTTCCGTTCGTGGAAGGATTGCCGACGCGGGACAATCCGCTCGGCAGCCTGAGCGACGAGTTCATCGCCATGAACATGCTGCCGCCGCCGCAGCGACCCGGCGGCGGCGGCTCGGCTCCGCTGGACGCGTTGGAGGAGCCGGCGTGACCGCGGCCGGGCACCCACCGCCGGCCGAGCCCTACGTCAGGCCGCGACCACCGCGCGACATACCTCACCTGCTCGTGCCGGAGAAGCGAAAGCTCTCCCATTGGAACGACAGGAACGAGCTGCGGGTCAACAACTGGATCGAGCCGTGGGACTTCGCCTCGCCGCTCGACGTGGGGATCATCACCGTGCCGTTCAGCAAGACCTCGATCCTGCCGAATGGGGCGCATGCAGCGCCGAATGCCCTACGCGACGCATGGGCGATCTTCACCACCTTCACGCCGGACTACGACGTGGACATGTCGACGCTCCGCGTCCGCGAGCTCGGGGATGTCTCGACCCCGATCCTGGACCTGTACGCGGGCCTGGACAACATCCAGGAATCCCTTCAGGCCTGCATGGGCCAGCCCGAGGGCTTCCTCCCGCTGATCATCGGCGGCGACCACGCCATCACCGCGCCCGCCGTGCGCGCCTACTGCCACGCCCACCCCGACCAGCAGGTCGGCCTCATCCATTTCGACGCGCATAACGATGTGCGGGTCATGGACCACGGACCCACCAACGGCACGCCCATCCGCGGCATCCTGGAATCGGGCGTGCGGGTGCGAGGCAGCAACCGGGTGCAGTTCGGCATCCACGGCGTCATGCCCGCCAGCTACTACCAGCGCTGGGTCGAGGGCCAGGGTGGGTCGATCTACACGGCGCGCGAGATCCGCCGGCAGGGGATCGAGCCGATGATCGCGTCGGCACTCGAGATCGCCGGGCGCGGCACGGACGCCATCTACGTCACCGTCGACATCGACGTGCTGGAGGTCGGCTACGCGCCGGGCACGGCGGCCGCCACAGCCGACGGTCTGGCCCCGACCGACCTGCTGGAGGCGCTCTTCGTCCTTGGCCAGGATCCGCGCGTCGCGGCCATCGACTTCGTGGAGCTGGACCCCAACCGCGACGTGGCCGAGATCACGACCCGCACCTTCGGCTCGGCGATCCTCACCTTCCTGGCCGGCTACTTCCTGCGCCTGCATGACGGCTGGCGCGGCTACGACCCGACCCCCATCGTGGACTGACGCAGGCTGGGCCGATGGTTCCGCCCACGCGGGAAGGGACGATCCGGGTGCCCGGCGGCAACGTCTGGTATCGCGTGGTCGGCGAGGGCGGAACGCCGCTGCTCTGCCTGCACGGTGGGCCGGGCATGGCGCACGACTACATCTCCACGCTCGCCGACCTCGCCGATCGGCGCAGCGTCATCTTCTACGACCAGCTGGGATGCGGACGTTCGGAACGTCCCGATGATGCGTCGCTGTGGACGATGGAGCGGTCAGTCGCCGAGGTCGAGGCGGTGCGCCAGGCGCTGGGGCTGGAGAACTTCCACCTGTTCGGCAACTCGTGGGGCGGCTGGCTGGCGCTGCAGTACACCCTCGACCGGAAGCCGAAACTGGCGAGCCTGATCATCAGCAGCTCGCCGCCCAGGGTGGAGCGATGCGTGCGGGAGATGAACGAGCTGCGCCGGCTGCTGCCGGAGGACGTGCAGCGCGTGCTGGACGATCACGAGGCTCGAGGGTTCTTCGACTGCCCCGAGTACACGGCGGCGATCATGGTCTTCTACAAGCGCCACCTCTGCCGCCTCGAGCCGTGGCCGGAGATCGTGGAGCGCTCGATGGGACCCAGCTTCGGCGCGGGTCCCTATCTCACCATGTGGGGTCCGAGCGAGTTCGGCCCGGTGACGGGCAACCTGGACGGCTGGGACGTCACCGATCGGCTGCATGAGATCGCAGCGCCGACGCTGCTCACCGTCGGCCGCCACGACGAGATGTTCCCGTCACACATGGAGGAGATGCGGGGCGTGATGCCCAACGCTCAGCTGCTCGTCTTCGAGGAGAGCTCGCACATGGCCTTCGTCGAGGAGCGCGAGGCTTACATGGCCGCGATGAACCGCTTCCTGGATCGGGTCGAGCACAACTCTTAGGGTGGCGTTCCGCTGGTTGCGCTCCGCGGGTTGTGCACCCGTGGGAGTTGCGCACCGTGGGTCACTCGACCAAGGAGCTGGCTGGAGGCCCCATCTCGTTGGCCAGTCGACCCAGCCCGTGGGAATTCGGCCAAGGAGCCGGCTCGGTCGGGGGTTCCGTGGTCGAGTGACCCACCGGCTGGGATCGGCAAGGGCGTTCAAGGCTCCTTGACATGGGGCGCCTCGCTCAGCACCGTGCAACTGGCCAGCGGCTACCGCGATTTCGCGCACGTGGCCTGTGGTCAGGTCGGAAAGGACGACGAGATGGCAGGACTACAGCTCAAGAGCTTCGAGGAGCCAGACGAGGTCTATCCGTTCGAGGACGGCAGCAAGGGCCTCTTCGTCACCATCAATGACGAGACCGTCGTGCGCTCGCACCTTGCCCCGGGCTGGAATTGGGACGAGATGGTCAAGCCCATGACCGATGGCTGGACCAGCTGCCAGGAAGAGCACCGGGAGTACGTGCTGGCGGGGCGGATCCGCTATCTCATGGAAGACGGCAGCGAGACCGTCGCCGAGCCCGGCTCCTACCTGTATCTCCCGCCCGGCCACAGGGCCTGGGTCGAGGGCGACGAGGAGTGCGTACTCCTCGACTGGTGAACGGTTCTAGCCGATGCGTTCCAGCGTGAAGACCGGGATGACGCGCTCGACCATCCTGGGATAGTCGCGGAACTCCGGCCGCTCGGTGGCGTGCTGCTCGTAGAGGCGGTCCCGCTCGGCGCCGGTGGCCTCCGTCGCGCGGGCGCGGAACTTCTCGCGATCGGCCTCGACGGTAACCTCCGGATTCGCGACCAGGTTGTGGTACCAGGCGGGGTGCTCGGGCGCGCCACTCGCTGTCGCTGCGATGACGTATCGGTCGCCGTCGCGCGTATAGGTGATCACCGCACTGCGCTCGGTCCCGGACCTGGCCCCCCTGGAGGTGAGGATCATCAGTGGGCGCCCCTCCATCGGGCCAGCGGTGGGCCGTCCGTTCGCTCGCAGGTCGGCCATCAAGTTCTGGGTGAAAGCCTCATAGTCCATGCCAATATTGTTGCACGAGCAACTATCTACCGTCGAATCGGGGGAAGCTCAGCCCTCGCGGCGGTGCGTCTCGGCGAGGGCCTGGAGCCCCGACAGGTCCACCGCATCCGGCGTCGTCTCGGCCACCCGCGCCTTGGTGGCCGCCCACAGGGTGGCGGTGCGCAGGCCGCGCTCCAGGGCGCTTCGCTCGCCGACGACGGCGCCGGGTCCCACTTCGCCGACCTTCTGCCCGTCAACCTCGACCACGAACATGCCGTCCAGCACAAGGTAGATCTCCGACCCCGGCTTGCCCTGCTCGACCAGTGAGTCGCCCTCTTTGAGGGTCCTGATCTTCGGTTTGTGGTCGGCCCGCATGATGGCGTTCGACAGCTCCCGCTCCAGCGCGGAGCCGACGGCGGTGACCACGGCCGGCGAGTCAGCCTCGCCCCACGGCGTCCGCTGACCGTACGACTCGTTGAACCACTTGCGGAAGTCGATGGTCGCGGACTTCTCGGCCAGCTTGCCTTCGCTGTCGTAGATCCAGTGACGCGGGAATGGGCTGGCTCCCACCAGCTCGTGGCTGGAGGATCCGTCGGCATTGATGGTCAGGGCCAGCGTCGTCCAGGCAATGGACGGCCAAAACTGCGCGAACGGCCGGCGCGGGACCGGGCGCGGCGTGGGCAGGCCCATCCGGCACCCGACCGTCTGCTCGAAGCGGGCGGATGTCGTGCTGACTTCTGGATCCGGCTGAAGGTCTGGCAGGTGCACGGCCGGAAAGCGGACGGCGGCTGGTCCCAGCCTGACGGTGGTGGCGCCGATGTGTCCCTTGCCCAGGTGGCCGTAGTCGACGATCTGCCCCTCCCGCACCTCGATGTAGGCGCGCAGCTCGTTCGCCTCACGGAAACGATCCTGGCGGCCCAGCTCCTCCAGGTCGTGGATCTCGTCGGGTGGCGGCGGATCGTAGTGGGTGAAACCGAACTCGAAGGGGAGCTTCGATGGCCCTTCGATCGCCTCGGATGGAATCCAGGAGATGGCGGTGACGGACGACTCGATTCTCACATGCCGATGATATGCGCTGCCCGCGCGGCGAGGAAGGGTCGCTGAGGCTGGCATGCCGCTTGCCTTGACACCGGCCAAGGGACCGCCCATCGTTGGCGTGACACATACCAGGTGGCTGAGTAAGCCGACTCTCGAGCCCGCTCGAGCACGCGCGGCCGGTCGACCTCCATCAGCAGCGTGCCGCCTGGCGCGCCGGAAAGGAGACCGCCACGCTCATGCCAAGTGCCACTGCCGCCCCTGAGTCGCTCGGCCGCACCCTTCGCACCAACCTTGCCGTGGCCGAGCTGTACGAGATCGCCATCCGGGAGGGGGAGGCAGAGATCGCGGCCGAAGGCGCGCTGGTGGTGCGCACGGGATCTCACACCGGGCGCTCGCCGAAGGACAAGTTCGTGGTCCGCGAGCCCTCCACCGAGGCCTCGGTCTGGTGGGGTGACGTCAACCATCCCATCTCCGAGGAGCATTACGATCGGCTCCGGGGTCGGCTGGCTGCCTACGTCGCGGAGCGCGACCTCTACGCGCAGGACATGTTCATCGGCGCCGATCCGGACCACCGCCGGTCGCTAAGGGTGTACACCGAGACAGCCTGGGCCAGCATCTTCGCTCGCAACCTGTTCCGTCAGCCGTCGCCGGCGGAGCTTGCCGAGTTCAGGCCGAACTTCACGATCATCAACGTCCCGTCCTTCGAGGCCGATCCGGAGACGGAGGGGACTCGCTCGACGACGGCCATCCTGCTGCACCTGCGTCGCATGGAGGTGATCATCGTCGGCACCAAGTACGCCGGCGAGATCAAGAAATCCGCCTTCACGGTCATGAACTACCTCATGCCGGAGGAGGGCGTGCTGCCGATGCATTCGGCCGCCAACGTCGGCGAGGCCGGCGATCCGGCGATCTTCTTCGGCCTCTCGGGCACCGGCAAGACGACGCTCTCTGCCGATCCACTGCGCGCGCTCGTCGGCGACGACGAGCATGGTTGGGGGCCGAACGGCATCTTCAACTTCGAGGGCGGCTGCTACGCCAAGACCATCCGCCTCTCCCCGATGTACGAGCCGGACATCTTCGCCACCACGCGGCGCTTCGGGACGATCCTGGAGAACGTCGATCTCGACCCCCGCACCCGGGAGCTCGATCTGGACAGCGATCGGATCACCGAGAACACGCGCGGGGCGTATCCGCTGCACTTCATCGGGAACGCATCGGACACCGGCATGGCGGGCCACCCGCGCACCGTCGTCTTCCTGACCGCCGATGCCTTCGGCGTGCTGCCGCCGATTGCCCGCCTCACCCGCGAGCAGGCCGAATACCACTTCATCAGCGGCTACACCGCCAAGCTGGCCGGCACCGATATCGGCGTCAAGAATACGAATGCCACCTTCTCGGCCGGCTTCGGCGCGCCGTTCCTGCCGCGTCATCCGCGCGAGTACGCCACGATGCTGGGCGAGCGCCTGGACC
>CBFGSY010000006.1:0-36348 GCA_965651545.1 uncultured bacterium
CGAGAGTGCGCTCAAGCCGTTCGAGGATGAAACCGGCATCAACGTAGAGATCGAGAGCAACCGTGACGCGAATGCGATCCTGGAGACCAGGATCGATGGCGGCAATCCACCCGATGTGGCCGGTTTGCCGGGCCCAGGGCCGATGGCCCAGTTCGCGCGAGACGGCGATCTGAAGCCGATGCCCCAGGAGGTCATCGATCTCATCAGCAGCGAGTTCGCCGACACGTACACCGCGGCCGGCACCGTCGATGATCAGCTGGTCGGCATCTTCGCCAAGGTCAGCCTCAAGGGCCTGATCTGGTACAACCCCCAGGCCTTCAGCGACGCGGGCTACGAGGTCCCCGAGGACTGGGCCGGCACCGAGGCGCTGGTCGAGCAGATCAAGGCAGACGGGACGACCCCGTGGGGAATCGGGCTGGAGAGCGCGGCCGCAACGGGCTGGCCCGCCACCGACTGGATCGAGGACTTCCTCGTCCGGCAGGCCGGACCCGATGTCTACGACCAGTGGTGGCGCGGCGAGCTGCCGTGGACCAGCCCCGAGGTGAAGACGGCGTTCGAGAGCTTCGGCAAGTACGCAACGGACCCGACGTACGTTGACGGCGGCCCGAACAAGGAGCTGTCGCTGGCCTTCGGCAACGGCGGTGACTGCCTGTTTGCCGATCCACCGAAGTGCTACCTGCACCACCAGGCCAACTTCATGAGCGGGATGTTCGAGACGAACTTCCCGGACGTGGCGGTGGCTGGTGAGACCTACGACTTCTTCCTGATGCCGCCCATCGAGTTCGACGCACTGACTGCGAGCGGTGACCTGTTCGGCATGTTCAACGACACCGACGCCGCCAAGCAGCTCATGGAGTACATGGTCGGTGCGGAGTTCCAGGAGGCATGGGTCAAGACCGGTGGCGTGCTGTCAGCCAACAGCAACGTACCGGCCGATGCCTACCCGGACGAGGCAAACAAGCGCGCGGCGGAGATCCTGACGACCTCCGAGGTCGTGCGATACGACGCGTCCGACCTGATGCCGGCGGCCATGAACGACGCGTTCTTCAAGGCCATCGGTGACTACCTGCAGGCACCGGATCAGCTCGACTCGATCCTGCAGCAGCTGGACGCGACGCAGGACAGCGCCTACGGGGGCTGACGTGAACCTGGCCGGGCGGTCGTCACCACGGCCGTCCGGCCGCTGATCCTTTCAACCCGAAGCGGAAAGGAGGGCGGCGCGACGTGGATACCCTGCTGATGGCGGTGATCGTCGTCATCGGCGTGCCGGCGGTGGTGTGCGGCTACATCATCGCCACCGAGTGGGTGCTGCGCGTCGTCAGCCCGACCGCGCGGGCACGGATCCGCCCGTGGCTGTGGGTCCTGCCCGCCTTCGCGTTCCTGATCACGTTCATGATCTATCCCACGGTCCGCACCTTCATCTCCTCGCTGCTGAATGCGCGGGGCACCGAGTTCGTGGGCTTCGAGAACTACCTGGACCTGATCGGCCGTGGGACGTTCTGGCAGACGCTGCTGAACAACGCGCTGTGGATCGTCTTCTTCACGGGCATCGTGGTCGGCATGGGCCTGATCGTGGCCGTCCTGACCGATCGCGTCCGCTACGAGACCGTGGTGAAGGCCGTCATCTTCGTGCCGATGGCCATCAGCTTCGTGGCGGCGGGCGTCATCTGGAGCTTCATGTACAACTTCAACGCCGAAATCGGCACCGTGAACGCGACCATCACCGCCTTTGGCGGCGAGGCCGTCCCGCTCCTGCTCGAGTGGCCGCTGAATACCTTCCTGCTGATCATCGTGGGCATCTGGATGTGGGTGGGGTTCGCGATGATCATCCTGTCGGCGGGCCTCAAGGGCATCAGCACGGAACTCCTGGAAGCCGCGCGAATGGATGGCGCGACTGAGCTGCAGGTCTTCTTCCGAATCATCCTGCCGCTGCTTGCCCCGACGATCGCGGTGGTAGCCACCACGATCGTGATCACGGCCCTCAAGACGTTCGACATCGTGTACGTCATGACGGGCGGCCGGTATGGCACCGAGGTGATCGGCACGCTGTTCTACAACGAGCGCTACACCAACCGGGACCTCGGCACTTCGTCCGCGGTCGCGATCATCCTGCTGCTCGCGATCATCCCCGTCATGATCTTCAATATCCGCCGATTCCGCGCTCAGGAGGCCATTCGATGACAACGGCGGAGACGACGACCCGCGCGCGCGTCGAGCCACGCGAGGGAGTTGCGGCGGGGCTCAGGTCGCTCATCGATCGCTGGCCGCTGCACCTGGCGCTCATCGTCATCTCGCTGATCTGGCTGCTCCCGACAGCGGCGTTGCTGATCAGCTCGTTCCGGCCCGCCAACGAGGTGCTGACCACCGGCTGGTGGAACGCCCTGGGCAACCCGTTCGACTTCACGATCAAGAACTACCAGGACGTCCTCGACAACAACAACATCGGCCAGAGCTTCATCAACAGCCTGTTCGTCTCGATCCCGGCGACGCTGATCCCGATCATGATCGCCGCCTTCGCGGCGTACGCCTTCGCGTGGATGGAGTTCCCCGGGCGTGACTGGCTCTTCATCCTGGTCGTGGGCCTGCTGGTCATCCCCCTGCAGTCCGTCCTGCTGCCGGTCCTGCAGCTGACGACGAGCAGCGGCCTGACGGGCTCGTTCCTGGCGATCTGGCTGGCGCACACCGGATTTGGATTGCCGTTCGGCATCTTCCTGCTGCGGAATTTCATCGGCTCCATGCCGCGCGAGATGTTCGAGTCCGCCTACATCGACGGAGCCAGCCCCGTGACGGCGTTCTTCCGGCTTGTCATGCCGCTGGCGGTGCCGGCCATCGCCTCCATGGCCATCTTCCAGTTCATGTGGGTCTGGAATGATCTGCTCGTCGCGCTGATCATCCTGGGCGGCACGCCGGACGTCGCGCCACTGCCCGTCTCGATCGCCAGCCTGGTGAACTCGCTCGGTCAGGGATGGCATCTGCTGACCGCGGCCGCGTTCGTCAGCATGCTGCTGCCGCTGGTCGTCTTCTTCAGCCTGCAGCGCTACTTCGTGCGCGGCATCATGGGCGGCTCCGTCAAGGGCTAGACGCCAACTCCGCTCGCCGCGTCCGCTGGCAGGCGTTCTGCAGCCCCGCCTCCTGAGGCCGATGCCGACATCGGCCAGTCAGGAGGTGCCGAGATGACGAATCGCGACGTCACTGAGCCATCGGAGCATGAGCGCCGTGTTGCGGACGAGGAGGAGGAGCGCACAGGGCAGGAGCAGCGCTCCGGCGATGAGCTCGACCCGCTGGAGGCAGGCAAACGCTGGGAGCGCATCGACGCGGAGGATCCCGAAGTGATGGACGAGGAGCGCGACGAGCCGCCGCCCGCCGGCTATAACCCACGCACGGGGTGAACGCGGCTCTAGGCCATCCGGGTCAGGATCGACTCGCGGTCGAAGGCCCATGAGCCGATGACCATCGTCAGCCCGATCAGCCCGGCCACCAGCAGGTCGCCGATGATGACCTGCGTCAGGGTGAAGGTCGGCTGACCGCCGAAGAACTGGGCGACGGCCACGGCGATGATGGGGATGACGACGAAGCCGCCGATCTGCTGGGCGGTGCGCGGATCGTTCACCCGGCTGCTGACCACGATGCCGAGCAGGACGCTGAACAGGCAGATGAGCGGCACCAACGTGACCATGGCCGTCAGCCACACCTCGCTGAACACGAATTTCGTGAGCCGCGAGTCAGCGATGGCGCCATTGATCAGCCCGTAGAGCACGAATACCAGCCAGGTGGCGGTCACCGCCGGCAGTGCTGCAGCCAGCGTCTTGCCGGCCAGCAGCTCCGGCACCTCGAGCGGGGTGGCCAGCTGCGGCTCCAGCGAGCGAGCCACCTTCTCGCCGATCACCGACTGGGTGGCGATGGCCATCGGCACCATGGCGGGGATGATGAGGAAGTAGGCCATGAAGTTGGTGACGATGAAGGCCTGCGCCGCCACCTTTGCCTCTACCCCCGGGAAGAGGCTGAGGTACTGCTCGATCTGGGTCAGCTGGTTCGGATCCAGGTCGCGCGCCTGGATGAAGGCGACCAGGCCGGTGGGGATGGAGGCGAAGATCAGCGCCGGCAGCGCGACGGCCCCCAGCAGCAGCCGGTTGCTCAGCAGGTCGCGCCACTCCTTGACGAAGACTGCCCAGGCGAGCGAGAACCTCATGCCGCCTCCTCTTCGGGCAGCGACCGCTCGTCACGAACGCCGGCCTCGCCAACCAGCTCCAGGTAGGCCTCCTCCAGCGTGGCCGCCTCCTCGCGCACGCTGGTGATCCGGGCGCCGGCACCCACCAGGGCGGCCACCAGGTCGGGCGTCTCGCGGGCCGGATCGCCCAGCTCCACGACCAGCGCACCGCCACGCGCCTGGGCGGCGCGCACGTAGGCCAGCGAGGCCATGGTGGTGATGAACGATTCCGGTGGCCGCGCGCCATTGAGGTCCACCCGAACCGTCGCGCCGCGGCCGAAACGTCGCAGGCCAGCCGGCGTGTCCACGCGCAGCAGGGTGCCACGCATGATGCCGATGCGGTCACACAGCCGCTCCGCCTCGTCCAGGTTGTGCGTGCAGACCACGATGCTGCGGCCCAGCTCGCGCAGGGTGGCGACGAAGTCGCGGACCGTCTTGGCCGCCGACGGGTCGAGCCCGCTGGTCGGCTCGTCCAGGTAGATGACCTGCGGCTCGTGCAGCAGCGCGCGGGCGATGGCGATCTTCTGCCGCATCCCCTTGCTGAAGCCGGAGACGCGGCGGTCGCCATGGTCCAGCATCCCCACCACGCCCAGGTAGCGATCGACCGCCGACCGCAGGTTGGCGCCGGTCAGCCCGTAGAGCCGGCCGTAGAAGGCGAGGTTCTGCCGAGCGGTCAGCTTCTCGTGCAGGCCTGGCGCCTCGGTCAGGATGCCGGTGATGGCCCGGATCCGCTGCGAACCGTCACCCAGCGAGTGGCCGTTGACCATCGCGCCGCCGCGGGTCGGCGAGATGAGTCCGGACAGCATCCGGATGGTCGTGGTCTTGCCGGCGCCGTTCGGCCCGAGCAGGCCGAAGATCTCGCCATCCCCCACCTCGAACGACAGGTCGTGGACGGCGGTCAGCCGGCCGAAGTCCTTGCGAAGCCCGTCGACGGTGATCACCGCGCCTGATGCTAGCCGCCCGAGCGCCGGCTCGCCCATCGTACCTTCGGCTGTGCCCTACCATCGGACCCGTGGCCGAGCGAACCATCTCGAGCGAGCGCGTCTTCACCGGCAAGCTGATCTCGGTGCGGGTGGATCGAGTGGAGCTGCCGAACGGGCGGACCGCTACTCGCGAGATCGTGGAGCATCCCGGAGCGGTGGGCATCCTGGCCTGGGATGGAGCGCGGCTGGCCCTCGTCACCCAATGGCGGCAGCCGGCGGCCATGGCGATGCTCGAGATCCCGGCCGGCACGCTCGACCCGGGCGAGGCACCGCGCGTAACCGCAGAGCGCGAGCTCGGCGAGGAGTGCGGCCTGGCGGCATCGACCTGGGAGCAGGGGCCATCCTTCCTGACCGCGCCCGGTTTCTGCACCGAGCGCCTCACCCTCTTCCTGGCCACCGACCTGCGCGAGGATACCTTCGAGTCACCCGAGGATGAGGACCTGGACATGTCCTGGCTGACACTGGCCGATGCAGTGGCCGCCATCGGGGACGGCCGCGTCATGGATGCCAAGTCCGTGGCCGGCATCTTGTGGCTGTCCCATCGGCTGCAGGCCTCCTGACCACCAGCGTGCCTCCCGCGGCACGCGGCGTGCACCGGCGCAAAGGCCTCATGGCCCCGAAGAGTGAGCGCGAGCTGCCGGAGCCTGATGCATCCGATGCCGCCCAGGAGGCCGGCCTGCAGTACGTGACGGACGCCGAGCCGGGCATCGGGCGCCGACGCGCCGGACGCGGCTTCGTCTACATCGGCCCCAACGGCAAGCGCGTCAGCGACAAGACGAAGCTCCAATGGATTCGAAGCCTTGCCATCCCGCCCGCCTGGGCCGACGTCTGGATCTGCACGTCGCAACGCGGCCACCTGCAGGCCACCGGACGCGATGCGCGCGGTCGCAAGCAGTATCGCTACCACCCCGATTGGCACTCCGCGCGCGACGATGTGAAGTACGAGCGCATGGTTGCGTTCGGCCACGCGCTGCCGGCGATCCGCAGGCGCGTGGATGCGGACCTGCGTCGTCATGGCCTGCCGCGCGAGCGGGTGCTGGCGGCTGTCGTCCGCCTCCTGGAGAAGTCACGCCTGCGGGTGGGTAACGAGGAGTACGCGCGCGAGAATCGCTCGTTCGGCCTCACGACTCTCCAGGAGCGGCATGCGGAGGTGAGCACCCGGCGCATCCGCTTCCGCTTCCGCGGCAAGGGTGGCAAGGTCTCCGAGGTGGAGCTCTCCGACGCGCGGCTTGCGCGGATCGTGGCCCGTTGCCAGGAGCTGCCGGGACAGGAGCTCTTCGCCTACCTGGACGAGGACGGAGAGGTCCGGTCTGTCGGTTCGAGCGACGTGAACGCGTACCTGCGAGAGATCTCAGGGCAGGACTTCACCGCCAAGGACTTCCGCACCTGGGCCGGCACCGTGCTGGCCGCCTGGGCGCTGCACGAGCTGCAGGACGTGGATTCCGCCGCGCAGGCGAAGCGAAACGTGGTGCGCGCCATCGAGCGCGTCGCCGAACGGCTGGGCAACACACCGGCCGTCTCGCGCAAGTCGTACGTCCACCCCGAAGTGATCGATGCGTACCTGGACGGAGACGTGGTGCGCGACGCCCGTCGCCGGGTGGACCGGGCGCTGACCGAGGACATGGACGACCTCGCTCCCCAGGAGGCGGCCGTGCTGGCCCTGCTGCGCCAGCGGCTCCGCCAGGAGGAGCCGCCCGGCTAGGCAGCCTCCAGGCGCCGGAGGGCGCGCTGATAGTCCTCGTTGTCCGGCTTCAGGAAGACGGCCATGCGAAGGTGCCACCGCGCTCGGGTGGTGTCGCCCAGCCTGACCTTTGACAGGCCCAGGCCGAAGTGCGCGTAATCGGCGAGCGGGTTGGCGTCGACCATCACCTGGAAGGTCTCGGCCGCTCTGCGATGGTCTCCCTGGTCGAAGTAGGCGCGCCCCAGCGCCTCGAGGATCGAAGCCTTGCCGGGCTCCAGCGCCAGGCAGCGCTCCAGGAGGAGCGCGGCGGCTGCGGGGTGGCGCTCGGCCAGCAGGCGTGAACCGCGGGAGAACAGCTCGTAGGCGCTGTCGCGATCACCGGGACGCGGGCCCGCCTCAGCCATCGAGGTCGATGCGCTCCAGCCGCGGATTCTCCGTGCGACCCGGGATGCGGCCGCGCTTCCCGATCGGGTGGCCGTCGATCTCCTTGAGGTCACCGGTGAAGTCGATCGGGCTGGCATCGCTGATGGCCGAGCCCACCGCGAACGAGTCGACCGGGGCGCCTGCTTCCTTGAAATAGCCGATGCGCTCGGCGTCCAACCCGCCGGAGACCACGATGCGCACGTGCTCGTGGCCGGCCTGATCGAGGCGCGCGCGGACCTCCTTCACCAGCTCGGCGGTGACGCGTCCGCGCTCGGAGGGCGTGTCAAGCCGGACGCCCCACAGACGCTCCCCCAGCGCGTCCGCCACCCGGACCGATTCCTCCGCCTCATCCTTGAAGGTATCGACGAGCGCGATCCGCGGCACTTCGGGCTCCACGTGCCGATCGAACGCCTCGACCGCACGAACCGTGTCACCGAAGATCAGGATGAGGGCGTGGGCCATGGTGCCGGTCGGGGCCAGCCCGGCCAACCGGGCGCCGGCAGGGGTGGAGACGCCGATGCAGCCGCCAACCACGCTGGCGTAGTCCATCTGGTCGGCCACCGCGGGGTGCACGTGCCGCGCGCCGAAGCCGATGACCGGGATCGGCGCGGCAACGTCAACGATGCGCCGTGCGGCGGTAGCCCAGCCTGTCCCCTGGGAGAGGATGCCAAGCAGCGCCGTCTCGTACAGGCCGAAGGCCGAGTAGCGGGCGGTGATGCGCATCACGACTTCCTTGGGCGCCACCGGGTCGCCATCGTGCAGCGATTCCACCACGGGGTCGGGATCCAGCTCCTTGCCGTTGCCCAGGATCTCGCGCAGGTAGGCGAGCGACTCCTCCGCTCCGCACAGGATGGCGTGCTCGCGGGCGAAGATCTCCATGCTGACCACCGGGTCGAGGCGCTCCGCCGCCAGGATCCGCCGCGAGCGCTCGAAATAGATATCGGCCGTGTCGCCGGACAGCACGTCAGCAGCTGGCTGGAAGCGCGGTCGCGCTGGTTGCGTCCGGGTCATGGGCGAGCAGTGTAGCCCCACGCTCAGGCGAGGCGACGACGGCGAATCCGGGAAATCGTGTAGAGAAGCAGGAGAAGCACGATGGCGGCCGTCGAGGCGACGCGCACCAGGCCGTCCTGACCGGCGCGCTGGATGCGGTCCTGCGCCCGCGAGGCCGCCTCGCTGGCACCCACCAGGTCTCCCTCGGCGAATGCGACGCGCGCCTCATCCAGCAGGGTGGTGGGTTGCGCGTCGCCGAGCAGGCCGACCTGCTCGAGTGCGCCAGGGGCGTGCTCCAGCGACGCCCGCGCCACGGCATAGGTGGTGACCACCGCCCCCTCCGCCTCCAGCTCCTCCCACGCAGCCTGGCTGCCGCCCGCAGTCTCGTACTCATCGTCCAGCCGAGCGGGGGCGGTGAGGCCGGCGGCGGCGATCTGCTCCAGCAGCCGGTCACGGTCCGCCAGCCATTCCATGGCCTCGGCGATTGCCGCTTCCGCGTCAGCGAAGCGCCAGCCAGCCAGCGCCAGGCGCACCGGGTCCGGCGTCCCCAGCTCCCCGGCGCGGTTGAGCAGCCTGGCATGCGCGGTGCGGGCGGCGCGGCGGGCGGGCAGCAGGTCGACCGTCGCTTCATCGAAGACCCATTCCTCGAAGATGCCAGCCAGGTTCTCGCCGCTCACCGCTTCCAGCTGATCGAGCAGGTGACGCGAGCTCACCGGGACCGCCGGCAGGCCACCCGCCACGACGGGCTCAGCGTCCAGTGGGCGGTACCCGTCCAGGCCGCCGGCGATGCGCCGCCAGGCGCGGCGCACGGCGTCCGCACCGATGCGGCGGGTCAGCTGCTCGGCCACCGCCCACGAGGCCGAATAGGCGAACCGATCCTGGACCGCACTGGCCTGTCCCGCTCCCCAGCTGATGAGCGGGAAGGCATGCGCCTCCAGGTCCCGCGCCTTGTCCAGTGGCGAAAATGGCCGGGGCAGACCCAGCCCGCGGGCGACGGCGGCAGCGGCGCTCGACGCGAATCCCTCGCGTATCCATCGGTCCTCGGCAAGCGCCGGCGAGAGCCAGGCGTGCGCCAGCTGGTGAACGACCGTGAACGGCGCCTCATCGAAGCCCACCGCGATGTCCGTGCCGTCGATGGGCGGCTCGCTCAGGTCTCCGCCCGCGGCGGGGAGGGATTCGACAACCACCAGCGGCCCATCCGCCCTGTAATCGAGGCCGAGCTCCTCCTCCAGCAAGGGCATCGCGTCGGTCAACAGCTCGAGCGTGCGTCGCCCAAATCGGCGGTCATCTGACCAGGCCCGCACCTCCAGCTCGACCGGTCCAGCCGCCATGGCCGCGGAGCCGGACACGGTCTCGTAGCTGGTCGGCAAACTGGCGGTCAGCAGCGCGAGCCAGCGGGTGGGGTCCTCGACCGTACCGCTCGTCAGCCGCAGGCGCGCACCGTCGCGCTCGGCGTCCAGGGCGTCGCCATCGACCAGCACCTCGTATGCGCCCGGCAGCTCGACCTGGACGCGGCCGAGGGTCCCGAAGCTCCAGACCGGGAAGAGGACGACGGATGGCCGAACCCGAATGTCCGGATTGGCGCCGTCGGGAAGGACATAGGAGATCGTGAACCTGGCTGACTCGCGGTAGCGCACGCCGCCGCGCGGTTGGATGCTCGCGACGGTGACGCCATCGCGGCGGTTCAGGCTGGCCTGCAGCCGACCCCTGGCATCGGTGGCGCGCAGCTCGCGCGCGCCGTGATGCACGGCGAGGTCGACGACCTCGAAGATGCTGAAGCGACCAGGCGGGTTGGGTGTCGTGTTGCGGAAGTTGACCCTGATGGTGACCTTGACGGTTCCGTCGTCAGGCCGGACGTCGTAAACGGCCGTGGTGGAGAGCTTGTACTCGGCAGCCGCCGCCGTTTCCGGCCCGGGGGGTGCAACGCCGAGCCAGCTCGCCACCACCAGCATCCCTGCCAGGGCCACGGCCCAGCGGCCCACCCGCCGGCGCCCCAGCAGGTGCATCAGCGGCCAGTCCCGAGCAGGCGGGCGAGCAGCCCGCGACGCGGTGGACGCGGCACCGGCGGTGTCCAGGCCGGGAGCGTCGCTTCCACGTCCTCCCGATAGGCGGCCAACAGGCTGGCATTTCGGCCCTCGCGTCCGGACCAATCCGGGAACTGGCCGTTGTCCGCCGCGGCCTGGGCAGTCTCCTCGAGCAGCCGATCCGACACGATGGCCAGGCGCGCCAGTGAGCGGCCGAGCTCGTCCCGGTTGATCGCCGATGGTGGCAGCTCGGTCATCAGCATCGGGCGGTCGTCCTCCGTCATGGCGAACTTCACGAACGGGTGGTCGAAGCTGGCTCGCAGCATGCGGTGGTAGATGCGCTTCGGGATCTCCATCGCCTCGTTGCCATAGTAGGCCCACAGCGAGAGCCCGATGCCGGCGACCCACGCCACCGTCACCCGCAGGTCGAAGCGGCGCTCGCCGTCGAGCACCAGGTCGCGACTGATCGCTGCGTCGCCGGTCTGGCCGCTGCCGTCGACCACCTCCAGGCCCAGCTCGGCAAGCCAGGCATCGAGTGGCGGGGCCTGTGGCTCAGCCAGCGGAGCTCACCGTCTCGCCGGAGCGGAAGGCGCGCCGCCGACCGAAGTCGCCAGCCACCACACCGGGATCAATCCGGCAGTTGCGGCCGATGATCGCCCGCGGCGGCACCGCCGCTCGCTTGCCCACCAGCGTGATGCCGGCGTAGAGCCGTTCGGGCTCGAGCGTGTTCGGGCGCAGGTCGTCGCCTTGGCCGACCCGCGCGCTCTTCCCGATGCGGCAGTCCTTGTCGACGATCGCCCGATCCAGGACCGCGCGCTCGTCGATCCACGTGTCGAACATCACGATCGAGTCGCGGACGAGCGCCCCGCGCGCCACGCGGACGCCAGGCGACAGGATGCTGTGCTCCACGGAGCCCTCGATCACGCAGCCATGGCTCACCATGCTGCGGGTCACCGTCGCCTCCGGCCCGATGCGCGCCGGCGGGCGCTCCTCGCTCCTGGTGTAGATCAGCCAGCCCAGGTCGTTGAGCTCGATGCCCGGTCGATCGGAGAGCAGGTCCAGGCTGGTGCGCCAGTAGCTCTCGACGGTGCCCACGTCCTGCCAGTAGCCCTTGAACTCGTAGGCGAAGACGTGGCGCTCGCTCTCGACCATCCAGGGCAGCAGGTCCTTGCCGAAGTCCACGCGGTCGGGCGACAGCATCTCGCGCAGGGCCGGCCAGGCGAAGACGTAGACGCCCATGCTGACGAGGTTGCTCGACGGGTTCGGCGGCTTCTCGACGAAGGCGGTCACGCGACCCGAACGATCGGTCTCCAGGATGCCGAACCGGTGCGCCTCCTCCAGCGGGACGGTGCGAACCGCGCACGTGATCTCCGCGCGCTTGGCGCGGTGCGTCTCGATGAACGGGCGATAGTCCATCTTGTAGACGTGGTCGCCCGCCAGGATGAGCACCAGCTCCGGATTGCGGTCGGCGATGAACTCCAGGTTCTGCAGCACCGCGTCAGCCGTCCCGCGGTACCAGTCACGCGTTCGTCCCCGGCCGATGTAGGGCTGCAGCAACGTCACGCCACCATGGCTGCGGTCGAGGTCCCACGGACGACCGACACCGATGTGGTCGATGAGCGAGCGCGGGGCGTACTGCGTGAGCACGGCGACATCGGTCAGGCCCGAGTTCACCGCGTTGGACAGTGCGAAATCGATGATCCTGTACTTTCCGCCGAATGGCACGCCGGGCTTGGCGCGCACCTGCGACAGCACCGAGAGGCGTTCGCCCTCACCTCCCGCCAGGATGAGAGTCAGGACGGATCCGGACACGGCCACGATTCTCGCACGCGTGGCCGCTTCCTCGACGTCCGACGTTCAAGCCACCAGGAGAAACGCTCCGCGGCTCGTCTCAGCGGCGCCGGCGCCTCCGTGCCAGGCGGAAGGCCAGCGGCAGCAGCCAGGTGCCGATCGTGAGCAGGAAGGCGGGCACGATCACCGTCACGTCGGTTGTCGTCCGACCACCGGATTGGCTGGGCTCGTCCTGCGGCCGCGTCGGCTGCGCCGAGCACTTGTTCGGATTGCCGTTGCAATCGCTCGGCTGCGGGTCGCTCGGCTTCGGGCCTCCGCCTCCGCCTCCGCCTGAAGGCTCCGGCGTCTTGCTCGGCTTCGGGGTTGCGATGATCTGGCCGCAGATCGGGCCGAAGCCGCTGTTGCCGAGCACCGGTGCGATGGCGAGATGGTATTCCGGGTGCTCCTTGAGCTCGGTGGGGTCGCCGACGGAGCCGGTCTGGCCGTTGACCACCCGGTTGGCCCAGTCGTCGGCGGCGTCGATCCATTCCTGTGGCCGGCGCGGGTCCTGGGCAACGGCGTCCGTCACATCGAGACAGCCTTCATCGTGCAGGTTGTCCTCGGAAGGAACGGTGCCCTCAAGGAAGGGAATCTCGCGGGTTTCGCCGCAGTTGCCCGGCGTCATGCCGCTGAATTTGCAGACCTCCTCGACGACCACGCCGGTCGGCCGCGCGAAGTCGGTCTGCGGCACCGGCTTCCTGTCGTTCCAGGCCCATCGCCTGTTGAGCGCCCGCCCCATGAAGTCGTTCCACAGGTACAGCGGACCGTCGGCGCTGAACAGCCCCTGGCCGAGGACGTTGGACATCGGCTCCTGGTTGTTGTTGCCCATCCAGACGCCGGTGACCAGGCTGTCGGGCACGTAGCCGAAGCCGGATACGTCACGGAAGTCGTTCGTGGTGCCGGTCTTGAAACCGGCGTGGCGGCGCTGGCCGCTCGGGTCAAGGAGCTGCGCACGTGGGCCCCACAGCACGTTCGTCTCCGGGTCGGTGTTGCCCTGCAGGATCCAGTGCGTCAGGTAGGCCTCGGCCTGGGTCATCGGCTTGCTCGGCTCGGGCCCGTTCTTGCGGAGGCTGTAAATGACCCGGTTGTCGCGATCGCGGATCTCCAGGATCGTGGTGGGCGGATGCAGGGTGCCCTGCTGAGCGAAGACGCCGTAGGCGCCGGTCATGTTGGTCAGGTTGACCGGCACCGATCCGAGGGCCAGCGACAGGCCCGGCTCCTGGGCCAGGATGTACTTCTTGCTGGCCACGCCCATCGATTCGGTGAACGATGCCGTCTCCTCGACGCCCGCCAGGAACTGCATCATCACCGACGGCACGTTGAGCGAGTAGCGGAGCGCGTCGACCGCCAGCAGCGGTCCGTGGTCCTTGATGTCGGCGTTGGTCGGCAGGTAGCTCGTCTCGCGGTCGGCTCCGAACTGCGTCACCGCATCCAGGAAGAAGGTGGCCGGCGTCGCTTCGCGCGTCCGGAAGGCCGTGGAGTAGACGATCGGCTTGAAGGCCGATCCGGGCTGGCGCAGGCCAAGCCCGGCCACATCGAACTGACCCTCGACGCGCGGGTCCTTGCGGTTGTAGTAGTCGACGCTGCCGACGTACGCCACGATCTCGCCGGTCCGCGAGTCGATGGCGACCAGGGCGCCGTTGTTGACATTCTTGTCGGCCAGCGTCGGGTAGTTGACCCAGTAGGCCACCCGGTTCTTGGCCATCTGCTGCAGGTTGTAGTCGAGCGTCGTCTTGATCCGGTAGCCACCGGTGCGCACCGCCTCCGCCGGGTTGGCCACGCCGAGCCCGGCCAGGATCCCCTCCGCCTCGCGTGCAACGCGGAAGCTGAAGTGCGGCTCGCGCAGGATCGATGTGATGGGGCTCCCCTGCATCTCGCCCCAGGTGACACGCTTCGCCTGGCGCAGCTGCGCCTCGGTGATGTAGCGGTCGCGGAACATGGCGTCCAGCACCTGGTCGCGGCGGGCCATCGCGCGCTCCGGCCCCTGATCCTTGTAGAACGGGTCGTACTCCGAGGGCTTCTGCGGCAGGCCGGCCAGGAACGCCGACTGCGCCAGGGTCAGATCCGCCAGGTCCTCGGTGCCGAAGTAGTTGGCGGCGGCCGCCTTGATCCCGTACGAGCCGTTGCCGTAGAAGATCAGGTTGAGGTAGGTCTCGAGGATCTTCTCCTTGCCTTCGCGGCCCGGATAGGCCTCGGTGACCTTCCTGGCCATGACCGCTTCCTGAACCTTGTCCCACCACTTGCGCTCCGACTCCAGGAAGGTCAGGCGCGGCGGCTGGCAGATCTCCTGCTCGGCGGGTTCCTGGTCCCCGCGCGGATCGAGCTCATGGGTGGGGGCCGCCGACCCCGAGGGCCTGTTCCGCTCCCCGGCGGCCTTGATCGAGCCGGCGTACTTGATCACCTGCTGGGTGATGGTCGAGGCGCCCTGGACGACCTCACCCGCCTCCAGGTTGGCGAAGAAGGCGCGCAGGATGGCCGGGTAGTCGACCCCGTCGTTATCCCAGAAGGTTCGGTCCTCCACCGCGACGGCGGCGTTGACGATGTCCTCCGGGACCTGGTCGAACGAGACCTGCTCGCGGTTCTGGCACTCGAATCGGGCCAGGAGGATCTTGCCGGTGCGGTCATAGACGTACGTCGAGGCCGGCAGGTCGATCCCGTCCAGCAGCCGCCCGTCAGGCAGGTCGTCGTAGACCGACTGGTAGACGAGCAGCCCGGTGCCGGTGGTGCCGCCGATCGCCCCGGCGATCGACAGCCCGAAAAGACCGAGCAGGACCACGAGGATGGTCGCTGCTCCGCGGCGCGGGGCGCGACCACGGGTGGAGCGACGGACCATCAGCCGATGGCGCCGCCGCTGCATGGCAGGACGCATCGGGCGCTACGGTACCCGATGCACCGGGGCGGGTCGAATCAGCATCGCCCTTCATGACGAGGCAACCACCATGCCAGTCACATGCGCTGGTGGTGGCGGATCGAGGCTCGCGCCGTAGACGAAGGGGTGCCGGCGGCCCCGGCGGGAGCGTTGCGCAGCCGCGAGCGATGGGGTCGCCGGTGCCCCATCAACTCCCGGTGAGTATCGGTCAGGGCAGGTAGTTGCGCGGGTTGGCCGGCTGCTCGTCGAAGTTGACCTGGAAGTGCAGGTGGCAGCCGGTGGCAAAGCCGGTGGCGCCCTCGTAGCCGATGACGTCGCCCACCTCGACCCTCTGGCCGACGCTCACGACCTCGCTGGAGAGGTGCCAGTACCAGGTCTGCAGGCGCTGGCTGTGGCCGATGACGACGCCGATGGCGGTGTCGCCGAAGGCGGTGTTCGGCCGCCCGTCGGCAAGCACCGTACCGTCGCCGGCCGCGTAGATCGGTCCGCCGCAGCCATTGCGGTAGGCGATATCCATGCCGGTGTGGTTGTGGTTGAAGTTGGTGTAGCCGAACTCCTGGGTCACGTAGAAGTCGCCGCGCTCCGGCCACGCAAAGCGGCCGCGATAGGCGATGTCCAGCCGGTCTGCCATGCGCTTGAGCTTCTCGACCAGCGCACGCTGCCCAAGGAGCTGCTTGCGCTGGTTCTCGATGAGCTCCTTGGTGCGGCGCTCGTTGTGCACCGACTGGGCGTACTGCGCCCGTTGCGCCGCCTGCAGCGCGCTCAGCCGCTTCTTGTAGGCCCGCAGCTCCCGCCGAGCGGCGTCGACCTGGCGCTGCTGCTCGGCCAGTGATGCAGCGCGCTCCTCCTCCGCATCGCGCAGGGCGCGCAGCGTCACGCGGCCGTCGATCAGCGTCTGGCGGCGGATCTCGAGGCGTTCCCGGGTTTCGCGGATCTCGTTCGCCAGCCGACGGTCCTCGTCGGAAAGATTCAGCATGAAGGCCAGCTCGTTCGAGACTTCGCCGAACGAATCCGACGAGAGGATCACTTCCAGCAGCGTCGTCTGCGATTGCTCATATGCCGCCCGCAGGTGCTCCTCGAGCAAATCCTCGCGGCCGGCGAGCTCCACCGCAGTGCGATCCATGTCGACGGCCACCTGCTTCAGATCGGCAGCCAGGGTCGCGATCTGTTCGCGATAGGCCGCGAGGTCTCGGCGCGACTGCTTGAGCGCGGTGGTCACCCGGTCGAGCTCGCGGATCGCGCGGTCGAGCTCCAGGCCGGTGGACCGCAGGTCGCTGTGCAGCGCCGCCAGGCTGCTCGTCAGGTAAGCCTGCTGGCGGCGCAGATCGGCCAGCTCCTGCCGCTGCTGGGCGAGCCTGGCCTCCATCTGCTCCTGCTGGAGGATCGCCTCGTTGACATCCGGATCCTCGGCGCGTGCCGTCTCGCGCACCATCGCCGGTGCAAGCACCACGATCAGGGCCAGGAGGGCGAGGGGAATGGCGGTTCGGCGACGAGCGATCGACATCGGCTCCAAGACAGCATTTATGTTGAGCGATGCCGGCGACTATCAGCGCGTTGGAGGAGCGACCGCCACCGACGGGATGCGCCCGGACCACGGGCGCGGCGCGAAGGATACCCGATCATGCGAGCGGTGGCCACCTCTCCGGAATGGCTCTCAGGGGCTAGCGCGTACCGGACGTTAGGCTCATGGCCAACCAGCTGACCACCGCCGCGGCGGTGGAGCCGACCGTGCCCAGCAGGTCGTCGTCGCGCAGCAGGGTGATGACCGCCCCGGCGACCAGGAACGGACCGAAGGGGATGTAGCTCTTCAGCCCGACCCGCCTGCTGATCAGGAGCGCCACGCTGGTCACCGACGAGATGACGGCGGCCACGAAGATGGCGAGGAAGATGGCCGGCCAGCCGAGGAGCAGGCCGAGCGGCGCCACCAGGTACAGGTCGCCCAGCGCAACGCCGGCACGGATGATGAGTCCCAGCACACCGAGGAAGACGACGGCCGCCACCGCGCCGATGACCGCATCAAGGGCGCTGATGGACGGGTTGAACGGGACGAACGCAACGGCGATCACGATCAGCGGGTCCAGGAGGATGTGCGGCAGACGCCGCTGCTCGAGGTCGGTGGCCGCCAGCACCACCAGGATGGCAAGGACCAGCAGGTGAATTGACGTTGCCCACAGCGGCAGCGTGGAGCGCGCGGCAATGGCCCAGCCGGCCGCGCCCGCGGCGAGCGCAAGCAGGACCGTTCGCCAGCCGGGAGCGCGACGCGATGCCTCGTCCGCGGGCCAGACCGAGGCGAGGCGCTCCGCACCGGCGCCGATCAGCCCGAACAGGGCTGCGGCCCCCAGTGCGAGTGCTGTCACGGCGGCATCCTAGCCGTCGTGGCACGGAACGTGCCCTCCGAGGGCGGATGTCACCGGCCATCACGCCGGTGAAACCAAGGGAGGAACGAGATGGACAGCGACCGCATCGAGGGCCCGATCAAGGAGGGCACCGGCAAGGTCAAGGAAGAGTGGGGCGACGTGCGGGACGATCCCGGCACGGAGCTCGAGGGCAAGCGCGATCAGGCCGAGGGCAAGATCCAGACGGGCTGGGGCGAGACCAAGGACGCCGTTCGCGACGCGACCGACGATGACCAGGACGACGACGCGTAAGCGTCCCTCGTAACCGATATGGGGGTTCGCCGTCGAGGCGGACCCCCTTCGTTTATCGGCTCAAGAGCCGGCGTGGTAGTCCAGCGCCAGCTGCACCAGGGTGGAGACCGCAGTGCCCAGCGCACCCTTGGGATTCACCGCCTTGTCCGCGGTCAGATAGGCGCTGCCGGCGATGTCGACATGCACCCACGGTACGGTGACGAAGTCATGGAGGAAGACCGCGCTCTTGATGAGCGCCCCCTCGCGAGTTCCTGAGTTCACGATGTCGGCATGGGCCGAGTCGTACGAGGCTCGGTACTCGGTCGCCAGCGGCATCTCCCAGAACCACTCGCCAGTGGCATCGGCGGCGCGCTGGACGTTCGCTCCCCAGTCTCGCGGCTTGGCGAAGTAGGCGCTGATCAGCTCCCCGAATGCCGTGGCCGCCGCGCCGGTCAGGGTCGCCACGTCGACCATGTGGGTGGCGCCCTGGGTCTCCGCCCAGTGCAGCGCATCGGCCAGGATCAGGCGCCCTTCGGCATCGGTGTTGGTGACCTCGATGGTCTTGCCGTTCATGGCCTTGACCACGTCGCCGGGTCGCTGCGCGTTGCCGCCGGGCAGGTTCTCGACCATGGGCGCCACGGCCATCAGCGGCGCGTCCGGCGCCAGCCGAGCGACCGTGCGCGCGGCGGCAATGACGGCGGCGGCTCCCGACTTGTCGTGCTTCATCTCTTCCATGCGCTCGGGCGGCTTGAGGCTGATGCCGCCGGAGTCGAAACAGACGCCCTTGCCCACGATGGCGAGGCGTCGCTCCGCCGATGCCTTCTCCCAGCCCGGCAGCCGAACCGCAATCAGGCGTGGCTCGTGGGTGGCTGCCTGGCCGACGCCCAGCAGCGCGCCCATGCCGAGCTGTTCCATCTCGTCCACGCCGAGGACCTCGACGCTGCAGCCATCGGCCTCCAGCTCGCGCGCGACCTCGGCCATGCGCTCCGGGTAGAGGTCGTTGGCAGCGCGGTTGGCCAACCCGCGACCGAACTCGACCCCCTCCGCGACCACCGCAGCCCGGTCGATCACGTCCTGCGCAGGCACACCGTCTCCGATCAGGACCACTTCCTCGACGCTGCGCAGCATCGCCGGCGTGTCGCGCACACGGCCGTAGTGCGCGTACGGCCGGTAGGTTCCCTGCATGGCGCCGATGGCGGCGCTGCTGAATGCGTCCTCGTCCTCACCGTCTCGCAGCCACAGAGCCATCCGCTCCACCCCGTGGCCCTGAAGCCGCCGGGTGGCGGTGGAGGCGATGCGCCGCGCGCGCCAGGCACCTCGGCCGCGCCGTACGCCGTTGAGCAGCAGGATCTTCTCAGCGGCGATCGAGCCGCCGTCGACGAGCGCGGTGTAGTGCTCCAGGATATTGAACTCGCCCCACTCGATCGCCTGGCTGATCACCCCGCCCGACGCCACGTCCAGCGCCGCCAGGTCGCCGGTGATCTCCTTGTCCTCCTTGTAGAGGGGGACGGCCAGGACATCGGCCTGGACGGCGGCCGGATCGGTCGATTCGGCGCGAAAGCGCATGCGGGTCTCCTTGTTGGGGGCCTGGGCGGGGTGCCACCACTGGCATGAGGGGCACCCGAGGTCGAGCGAGTATAGCCCTATGACGTGGCGGCGCCCCCACGGAGCGGCGCGCGCCTCAGCGAGCGGTGGACAGGATGGCGTGCACCGCTTCGCGCTGGGCCAGCGCCGACTCGAGGGCTTCAGCCAGGCGGCGCATTGGCGTTGCGGCCAGGGAATTCCCCGACTCGGATATCGCGATCGCCAGGGCGATGTCGGCGCGATGCGCTCCCGTCGCCGCCCGCTCGTAGGCACGAACTGCGGTGGCTGCCGCAGCCGGATCGCGCGCGATGGTGGCCTGGGCGATGTCCCGCGCGGCCCCGATCATGGCGCCGCTGGTCCTCAGCCAGAACGGCAGCACGGTCGGTGGCCGTGGCCAGTCTGCGACGGCGGCTCTCGCCGCGCGCGCCCGGTCCAGCGCACGCAGCGCCGCCTCGGGCTCGTCGTCGCCCAGCGCCTCCAGCGCGTCGGCCAGGGCGGTCAGCGTCGCGTCGGCCGCCAGCCGCCGCTCGACGAACGGTCCGCCAGCCTGGCCAGCCGCAGTCAGCTGCGCCGCGATGGCCTGCATCGAGCCCGGCTGACCCGGCGGCAGCGGACCGATCGTGGGGGCCACCGCGCTGACGACAGCCTGGAGATCGGTGACTGCCGCGTGGGCGTCGACGGCGAGGTCCTCTGCCGCGCGCGCCTTCTCCGCCGAGCGGTCGAAGGCGGCGCCGGGATCCCGCTTTCCCTCAACGATCAGCGCCGAGCCGGTGCGTCCGACTTCGATCGCCGCCTGCAGCCCCTCGACGAGGTCACCGAGCGCTCGATCCGCCGTCTGCGCAGCAGTCCGCAGGGCAGCGACTCGCATAGCCTCGGAGGCGGGATCCGCGGCGCTGGCCGTGGCAGGCCGCGCGGCGAGCAGCGCTCCGAGGGCAAGCACCGCCAGCAACCCGGCCAGCAGGCCTCGGCGCGGTTGAGCGGCACCTATGATTCGGCGATGCACGCCTGGCCTCCAAGCGCGGACGACCTGCGGGCGCTGCCGAAGGCGGAGCTGCACCAGCACCTGGACGGGGCATTGCGGCCCTCGACGGCGGTCGAGCTGGCGGCGGATGTCGGCATGAAGCTGACGCTAGACGACGCGCAGGCGCGCATGCGGGCGCCGGCTCGATGCCGAGACCAGGCGGAGCTGCTCACCTACTTCGAGCTGCCGCTGTCCGTGCTCCAGACGGCTGCCGCCCTGCGCCGGGCGGCCGCGGAGCTGGTCGAGGACATGGCGGCCGACGGGCTGCGATACGCGGAGGTTCGGTGGGCTCCGCGGCTGCACCTGGAGAAGGGCCTCTCCGTCCGCGAGGTGATCGAGGCCGTGGCCGAGGGGACCGCCGCCGGCATGACCGGCGGCGAGCGGCGGCCGCTGGTCGTGCTGATCGTCACCGCCATGCGCTCGCACCCACCGGGCGCGAACGTCGAGCTGGCGCGAACCGCCGGCGCGGTCGGCGCTCCGGTCGTCGGCTTCGACCTGGCAGGACCCGAGGCCGCGTACCCGCTGCCGCCCCACGCCGCCGCATTCCGCGCGGCCGAGGAGGTCGGACTGTCGCTGACCGCCCATGCCGGCGAGATCCGCGGTCCGGACCGGATCCGCGAGGCGCTGGCCCTCGGCGTGCGGCGCATCGCCCACGGTGCCACCACGGCCGGCGATCCGACCCTGATGGCCACCGTGCGCGAGCGGGACGTGACCCTCGACCTCTGCCCCACCAGCAACGTCCAGGCGGGACTGGTTGGCTCATTGGAGGAGCATCCGATCGGCAGCCTGCATCGGGCCGGCGTGAGCGTCTCGCTGTCGACCGACGACCGGACCGTGTCGGGCATCACGCTCAGCGAGGAGATGTCGCGCGTGGCGGCGGCCCAGCGGCTGACGCCGCAGGAGCTGATCGCGATCGCGGTCAACGGCTTCCGCTGCGGATTCGGCCCGCACGCCTTCCTGCGCGCCGCGGCAGCCGACGCGGAGCGCGACTGGAGCAGCTGGGCCGGCATCAGCTGATCGCCAGCCCCAGCAATCCGGCGACCTCGGCGGGGCCGCGCAGCACCCAGTCGGGGCGCTTCTCGCCATCGAGCGCGGCGGCGGCTGCCTCATCGGCCACGCCCGTCAGCACCAGGACGGAACGGATGCCGGCTCGGCGCGCGGCCGGGACGTCCGAGTCGGGATTGTCACCGATGACCAACGCCTCATCGGGCGTGACGCCCGCGGCCTCCAGGGTGGCCAGGAACATCGCAGGCTGCGGCTTGCCGATGACCAGCGGCTCTACTCCGGCCGATGCCTGCACCGCCGCCACCATGGCGCCCGCGCCGGGCATCAGACCATCCGGCGTCGGGTAGCGGAGGTCCGAGTTGGTGGCGATGAAGCGGGCGCCCTGCCGAACCGCGGCCGCGGCGATGCCCAGCGTTCGGTAGTCGACCATCGGATCGAGCCCAACCACGACCGCGTCCCACGATTCGGTGAGCGGCGCGCCGTACCAGTCCGCCGCCTCGGCGGCGCGAGCATGGGATACGACGAAGCCGGCCGCACTGAGTTCGGCAAGCATGCCGTCGGCTCCCACCGCCAGCAGCCGTCGCACGTCAGGCAGGTGGCGGCGCAGGTGCTCGATGGTGGCCGAGGTGGAGGTCACGATCTCGTCGCCGCTGGCCGCGATGCCGTGCCCGACCAGCCGTTCCGCGTAGGCCTGGCGCGTGGACATCGAGTTGTTGGTCGCAAACCTGATCAGGCATCCGGCGCGCCGCAACGAGGCGACCAGGGGGGCGGCGTCGGGGACGGCCTGTGATCCTCGGTAGACCACTCCGTCGAGGTCGAAGATGACCAGCCGTGGGGTCGCAGGCGAAGCCTCGTGCATCGTCCGATGATACGGGCCCCATGCCGGCGCTCGGGGCATGGCAAAATCCGTTGAGCGCCCATTGACAAGGCAGTATCATGCGGCGGATTCGGAGGTCGACACGCACGTCTACCCACCCGCCCGAGCGGCGTTCAGCCGGCATCGGGACGAAGGACCCTCAGGACGACAGAGGAGAACCGATGCGGATGCAGCGACGCTACCCGATGCTCGCCATCGTGGTCACGAGCGTGATGGTGCTCGCGGCCTGTGCGGGGACGAGCAGCAGCCCGGCAGTCACCAACGACACGAAGATCGGTGTCGTCACCGACGTCGGCACGGTCAACGACAAGAACTTCAATGAATACACCTTTGTTGGCTCGCAGGAGGGGGCAGCGGCGATCGGGGCGGCTGAGCCGCAGGTCACTGTCCCGAAGGACACATCGGAGTATGCGGCAGGCCTCCAGGCGTACATCGACCAGGGGTACGACATCATCGTGACCGCAGGCTTCAATCTCGGCGTCGCGACGACCCAGGCCGCTCACGACAACCCGGACATCTGGTTCATCGGCGTCGACCAGGGGCCGCCGTGCGTGACCACCGAGGGCCTGCCCGACACCGAGTTCAAGTGCGAGGGCGATGCGGCCGAGCTGCTGCCGCAGTACGTGGCCATCAGCTTCCAGGAAGATCAGCCAGGCTACCTGGCCGGGATGGCCGCCGCCACGGTGAGCGAGTCCGGGGTCTTGGGCGCCATCGGCGGAATCACCCTCTGCGGGCCGTGCATCCGCTACATGCAGGGCTTCCGGCTGGGGGCGGAGTCAATCAACCCGGATATCCAGATTGTGACGGACTTCGTCACCGACAGCGATTTCGAGAAGGCGTTCAACGATCCCGTCACCGGGACGAGCTTCGGCGAGCAATTCCTGCAGGAGAACCCGGAGGTCGACGTTCTCTTCCAGGTCGCCGGCAAGACCGGGAACGGCATCCTTGACGCCGCCTGTGAGGCCGGCATCTACGGGATCGGTGTCGACGTCGACCAGGCGCTGTCCTACCCGAATGCTGCGGATTGCATCATCACCAGCGCCGAGAAGAAGCTCGTGCTGGCCGTAAAGACAAACATCCAGAAGATCGAGGACGGCACGATGGAGGGTGGCGACGACCATTGGGACGCGTCCCGCGATGGCGTCGGCTACTCGCCGTTCCACGACAATGAGGATGTGTTCCCCGAGGGGTTCAGCGCCCAGCTGGACGAGGCGCTGGCCCAGATGAAGGCCGGCGAGCTCGAAACCTGCCCGCCCGCGCCGGACTGCGGCAGCCTCGATGCGCTCTTGGCCGGGGGATAGAACTGACCTGAGGGTAGCCCACAGGGACGGAGATAGGCGGGCCGGGACCCCGGCCCGCCTGCTCGTCTTTCGACCAGGAAGCAGTCATGACCACGGACGCCACAACCAGCGTAGCCAGCGGCGCTCCCGCGCTTCAAATGCGCGGCGTCTCGAAGCGCTACCCGGGGGTTCTCGCCAATGACCGGATCGACCTGGACGTCAGGCGTGGGGAGATTCACGCGCTCCTCGGTGAGAACGGCGCCGGCAAGACGACGCTCATGAACATCCTCTACGGACTCGCCGTCCCGGACGCGGGAGAGCTGGTCCTCGATGGCGAGCCGGTCGAGATCAAGAGCCCGCACGACGCGATCAGCCGCGGGATCAGCATGGTGCACCAGCACTTCATGCTGGTGCCGGTGCTCTCCGTCGCGGACAACATCCTCTTGGGTGAAGAGCCAATGGCGGGACCGATCTTCCTCGACCAGGCCGGCGCCCACCGACGAATCCGTGAGCTGGGCGCGCGGTTCGGATGGCAGATCGATCCGGACCAGAGGGTCGGGTCCCTGTCGGTCGGCTGGCAGCAGCGCATCGAAATCCTCAAGGCCCTGTACCGGAACGCCAGGATCCTCGTTCTCGACGAACCGACCGCAGTGCTGACCCCGCAGGAGACGACCGAGATCTTCTCCGTGCTGCGCTCCCTTCGGTCGGAGGGGTACGCGATCATCTTCATCAGCCACAAGCTGTATGAGGTCCTCGAGATCGCGGACCGCATCACGGTCATCCGCCGTGGCCGAGTCGTCGGCAGCCGCGTACCGACACAGACGAACGAAGACGACCTTGCCGAGCTGATGGTAGGGCGTGAGGTTGAGCTCACCGTGGACCGGGGAGAGTCACATGTCCAGGATGTGGTTCTCAGCGTCCGGGGCGTGGAGGTCAAGGACGACCGTGGCCACCAGGCCGTGCGTGGAGTGGACCTCGAGGTGCGGGGCGGCGAGATCCTGGGCATCGCCGGTGTCGCCGGCAATGGCCAGGACGAGCTGGTGGAGGCGATCGTTGGGCTGCGGCATGCCAGCGCCGGGGAGATTCGCCTCGAAGGGCACGACATCACGCGTCAGGGGGCGCGCCAACGGCACCTGTTGGGAGTCGGTTTCGTCCCGGCGGACCGCCACCGCTTCGGTCTCATCCTCTCGTTTCCGCTGACGGACAACTGCGTGCTCACCGATTACTACGAGCGGCCGTTCGCGCGTGGCATCGTCCGCAACGATGACGCCATCACGGCCCGGGCGCAGCAGGCGATCAGTGATTTCGACATCCGCACCCCGTCCCCGTTCGTCAACGGTGGGACGCTCTCCGGCGGGAACCAGCAGAAAGTCGTCGTTGCCCGCGAGTTCGCCGGGGAGCAGCGCCTCCTGGTGCTCGATCAGCCGACCCGCGGCCTGGACGTGGGCAGCATCGAGTTCATCCACCGCCAGGCGATCGCCAAAAGGGATGCGGGCGCGGCCATCCTCCTGGTCTCGGCCGAGCTGGACGAGGTGCTGGAGCTGTCCGACCGAATCGCCGTCATGTTCCGCGGACGGATCGTGGCCGTGCGGGACGGTCGAACGGCGGACAAGAACGAGATCGGGCGTCTCATGGCTACCGGGGGCGGTGAGGCCGGGGAGTCGACCGCGGCATGACCGGGGAGCGGAGCGCTTTCTCGGACCGGCTGCGCTCGCTCCCGCGAGGGATCTGGGCCGTCGTCGCCCTGCCGCTCCTCTCGATCCTGCTGGCGCTGGTGGTCGGCGCGGTGGTGATCCTGCTCTCTCAGATCGTCGTACCCGACAGACCCTTCAGCGTCACCCTGCCATTGACGGCATATGTGGCCCTATTCAGCGGCTCGTTGGGCAGTGTGGATGCCATCGTCAACACCATTCGTGCGGCCACGCCACTCATCCTGGGCGGACTGGCGGTCGGGTTAGCCTTCAAGGCGGGGCTCTTCAACATCGGCGCACAGGGCCAGTTCCTGCTCGGCGCGCTTGGCTCGGTCATCGTGGGTGTCGGCCTTCGGGACGCGTCGCCTGGCCGGCATGCTTTTCGGCGCCGCCTGGGGATTCATCCCCGGTTTCCTGAAGGCAGTCTCCGGCGCGCATGAAGTGGTGACCACGATCATGCTCAACTACGTGGCCATCGGAGTCATCGCCTGGGCGGTCTCGGGACCGCTCGACCAGCCCGGGTCGCCGTCGCCGATCACTGCGCAGGTCGGCAACGCGGCGCTTCCGGTGCTCATCGGCCGCAACGGGCATATCGGCATCTTCATCGCGCTCGCCGCGGTCATCGCGATCGGCTGGCTACTCTTCCGGACAACCCGCGGCTTCGAGATCCGGACCGTAGGAGCCAACCCCGATGCGGCGCGATACGCCGGCATGCAGCCACGCCTGATCATCATCCTGACGATGTCGCTGGCGGGCATGTTCGCGGGCCTATCCGGCGCCACGGTGGTCCTGGGCGTCACCCATGTCATGACGGCCTCGTTCGGCACCACGGTCGGCTTCGACTCGATCGCCGTGGCGCTGCTCGGCCGTTCCAACCCGCTGGGCATCGTGTTCGCGGCCCTCCTGTTCGGCGCGATGCGGGCCGGGGCGCCGCTGATGCAGATCCAGACACAGAGCCAGATTCCCAGCGAGCTGGTCGACGTCCTCCAGGCCACCATCCTCCTGTTCCTGGTGGCTCATGCCCTGGTGCGGCGCCTATTCCGGCTGCGCGGCGTGGCGGACGCCGTGGAGGGAACCGAGACGATTACGAAGAGCTACGGCGGTGAGGCGGTGGCACGCTGATGGACGCGGTCATCCAGCTTCTCTACGACATCCCGATCCTCGGGCTGGTCTTCCAGTTCGTCGGCTATATCATTGAGTTCTTCCCGAGCCAGGCGCCGGGCATCCTGCGCGATGCCGCCCCGATCGCACTGGCCGCGCTGTGCGGAGTCATGTGCGAGCGATCGGGCGTGGTCAACATCGGGATCGAGGGCATCATGATTGCCAGCGCCTTCGTGGGCTGGTACGCCGGCGTCCTTGTTGTGCCCTTCCTGGGGGGCGACCCGAGCGCGTTCTTCGGCTTCACTCCAGCCCTACTGGTTGCCCTCCTGGCCGCCGTCGCCACTGGCCTGGTGATCTCGCTGCTCCACGCCTGGCTCTCGATCAGCGTGCGTGCAGACCAGATCATCAGCGGGACGATCATCAACATCGCCGCGTTCGGGCTGACCGGCTACCTGAACACCCTTATCTCGCAGACCTCACCAGACGGGGCCGGTAAGTTCGACCGATTCGCCCCGCCCGAGCAGGTCGCCGGAATTCCGGTTATCGGTTGGATCGTTGAGATGTTTCTGCGGCAGGGCCCCCTCGCGATGTCGGTGCTCATCCTGGTCATCGGATTCCAGGTCCTGCTGTTCCGGTCGCGCTGGGGCCTGCGGACACGAGCGGTGGGCGAGCACCCACGCGCCGCGGAGACGGTGGGCATCGACGTCATCTGGCTCCGCTATCGGAATGTCGTCCTGGCCGGGGTTTTCGCCGCGCTCGCCGGCGCATACCTGAGCATGGAGTCGCAGAACTCCTTCCAGCAGGGCATGACCGCCGGCCGGGGCTTCATCGGCCTGGCGGCCATGATCGTCGGCCGATGGACTCCGTTAGGTGCATTTGGGGCTGCGCTCCTGTTCGCGTCGTCCGGCGCGCTCGGTCGTTCGCACCCAAGCGAAGGCGAGCTCGCCGAGCTGTGGGCGGCCATTCCCGGCCAGGTGTTTGATGCGCTTCCCTACCTGGTGACCATCATCGTGCTTGCCGGCTTCATCGGCCGCAGCGTGGCGCCCGCGGCCGACGGGCAGCCCTACGAGCGGGAGGCCACGGCCTAGGGCCAGCAGATCAGGCTTGCGCGAGCCCCTCGAGTGGTGCGCTGCTGATGGTGCCGGGGTCGACCAGCGGGTGCGGCACCGGCGGCACGCGGAGCAGGTCCAGTGACAGGCCGTTGGCAGCCATATCGCGCGCCACCGCATCCTGGTCGTAGGCGACGCTCCGGAAGCCGATCACCAGGTCTGAATCGCTGACGTAGAGCACCGCATAGCGCGCCTGCGGGTCGCCCTCCCCGCCGCAGCCCACCGAGCCGGCCGCCACGAAGTGGGCAGGACCCAGCACGCGGTGGAAGGTCTGGTGCGTGTGTCCGAAGCAGAAGACGTCGTCGCCCTCGTCACTGGCGATGCGCGCGAAGTAGCGCGACGGGCGGTCCTCCCAGAGGTACTCGTTCTGCTTCAGCGGCGTGCCGTGGAAGAGCAGCGCGGTGCGGCCATCGATCTCCATGCGCAGTGTGGCGGGCAGCTGGCGCAGCCACGAGGTGTTCTCATCGGTCAGACGGCTGGTGGTCCACGCCAGCGAGGCGTAGCCATCGGCCTCAGCCTCGGGCGAGGCCCAGATGCTGCCGGTGACCTCGCGGCCCATGCCGACCGCCTCGTCCCAGTTGCCCTGGACCGATGGAATGCCCAGCCGGACCACCTCGTCGACCACCTCGTTCGGGTGCGGCCCACGACCAACGAGGTCGCCGGCACACCAGACGGCGTCACAGCCGATGGCCTGCACGTCGTCGATCACCGCACGCAGGGCGGTCAGGTTGGCATGCACGTCGGAGATGACCGCGATTCGCATGCGCGGAGTCTAACCACGCATTCCGCGCCGCGGCACCCCTTTGTGGCAGTACGTTCGGTCCGGAAAAGCCCGCTGCCGAGTGGTTCTTCTGTGCTACGCCGTGGCGGCGGCAAACGGTGCTGCCAGCACGCTGATACGCCCGGCGACGGTGCGGGCCAGCTCGCGCATGGCAGCCGCGGCGGCGGATCCATCGCTCGCCGGATGCTGGGTCGAGGTGATCGGGACGCCCGCATCGCTGCCGCTTCGCACGCCCGGCTCGATCGGGATCCGACCCAGCACTTCCAGGCCCAGCTCGCGGGCGATGGTGGTGCCGCCGCCGGACCCGAAGATGTCGTGCTCGCTGCCGCAGTCGGGGCAGATGAAGGCGCTCATGTTCTCGACGACGCCGATGGTGCGCACGTTGACCTTGGTGAACATGGCGATCGCCTTGCGCGCATCCATCAGGCTCACCTCCTGCGGCGTGGTGACCACGACCGCACCCGACAACGGGATGAGCTGGCTGATGGACAGCGCCGCGTCGCCGGTGCCGGGCGGCAGGTCGATGACCAGGTAGTCCAGCTCGCCCCACTCGACGTCGCGCAGGAACTGCTGGATGGCCGAGTGGATGAGCGGCCCGCGCCAGATGACCGGCGCGTCGCCGGTGAGGAAGTACTGGATGCTCATCATCTTCACGCCGTGGCTCGAAACCGGGTTGACTCGCCCTGAATCGCCGGTCACGTGTGCGCCGACGGTGCCCATCATCAGCGGCACGTTGGGTCCGGTGATGTCGGCGTCCAGCAGCCCCACTCGGGCACCGTCACGAGCGAGGCTCACCGCCAGGTTGACGGCCACCGTCGTCTTGCCCACGCCGCCCTTGCCCGACGCCACGGCGATCGTGTTCTTGACCCCCGGGATGAGGTCGGCGGCCGGTCCACCGAATGAGCGTTTCACGTTGCTCGCCCAGTCGACACGGACGGCAGAGGCACCCAGCGCCTCCAACCCGTCGACGATGTCCGATTCGATCTTGGCCTTCAGCGGGCAGGCGGGCGTGGTGAGCTCAACGGTCAGGTCGACGGCGCTGCCGTTGATGTCGATGGCCTTGACCATGCCGAGGCTCACCAGGTCGCGACCGATCTCCGGGTCCTTGACCTGGCCGAGCACGGCCATGATGTTGTCGTTGGTCAGCTGATCGGACATGCCGAGTCAGGGTCCTTTCGTCACGGGGCTCGTAGCGGATCGAGCGTAGCAGACACGCGCCCGAACCGATGCTACCGATGTTGCATCCAACCGGTGCCGCGGCTCCCGCAACAGCAGCGGCTATTCAGGTTTGAATGCAAGCAGGCCAACGCCCACGCCCCAATCCATCCATGGATCGCAGCGCCAACGATGCCCTCTGCCGATCCATGAATGAATGGTGGACGGGCTGAGCGCTGCTGGCCGCTCCTCTACATCCTTCTTTGAATGCCGCCGGTCAGCCTGGACTCGGAGCTACTCCAGGCCGTCCCAGATGGAGGTTTCGGCGCTCGTCTCCGCGGCTCCGGCGGCGACCGGCAGATTCGAGGCCGCCAACCGGTAGTGCTCGGTGCCCAGGAAGCCCTCGCGCATCTCCGGCGTCCAGTCGTGGAACGGGCCGTCCGATCCGGTCTGTGACACGTGCCGGCTGATGGCCGCCAGCTTGAGCCGCGCCAGCTCGCCCAGCTCGAGCGTCAGCGTATCGGTTTCGTCCGGCGATCCGTAATCCGGGGGCGCCATCCCGGCTAGGTTGGCCAGCTGGCTGCCCGGCACGACCAGGTGGTACAGCTTGGCCGCACGCCAGGCCACCTGGTCCTCCTCCAGGTCGTCCTCGTAGGCCAACGGCTCGGCGGCCAGATCGAAGGCGGACGTCACAGCATGGCTGACCGCGATGTGATCGGCATCGCCGGTCACGCCCTCCGGGCCGAAGCTGAGGATGACTTCCGGCCGATGCATCCGGATCGGCTCCACCAGCCGTCCCGTCAGCTCGGCCGGGTCGATGGCTGGCAGTGCCTCCTCGGCGAAATCCAGCACGCGCAGCACGTTGACGCCCAGCAGCGCCACCGAGCGCCGCATCTCGTCCTCCCGGACGGTGTCCAGGTTGCGCCACACCACCGGCTTCGAGTAGTGCCGGTTGCGACCTCCGGGAGCCGGCGGCTTGTCAAGCAGCCTCGGGTCGAAGCGGCCGCGCGTCGCGCAGACCACGACGACGTAGGCGCCGCCGTTGGCTGCCTGGGCAACGGCCCCTCCGAAGCCGAACGCCTCGTCGCCCGGGTGGGCGACGATCACCATCAGGCTGCGAGCGGCCTGCTGTTCGCGGATCGGCCGCCAGATCGAGGACACGGCCGGCAGGATAGCAGCCTAAACCTCGACCTCGAGCGCGATGGCGGCGTGGTTGGCGGCATTGCCGTTGGTCAGGTCGCGGGCGCCGCCCGGCACCGGCGCGCGATCGACAAAGGAGGCGCGGCCGGCGGTCTCCAGGCATGCCTGCACCTCGGCGAAGGTGAGCACCTCGCGGCGCAGCAGCATCTCGATCTCGTCGCGGAGGTAGGAGCGGAGCATCTCGGGCCCATCGGTCGAAAGGGCAAAGGCCACGCCGTTGTCGAGCAGGCGACGCAGGATGGTGCGCAGCTCGGGCAGGCCCTTCACCACCCGGGTCTGCAGGTTCGATGTGGGGCACACTTCGAGCACCACGCCACGCTCGCGAAGCATGGCCATCACGTGGGGATCGCGGGCGCTGCTGATGCCGTGGCCGATGCGGGTCGGCTCAAGCGCCTCGATCGCCTCCCGCACTTCGTGCGGGCCGCCGGTCTCGCCGGCATGGACGGTCACGCCGAGTCCCGCCCTGCGCACCTGGGCGAAGAGGTCGCGGTAGTCGGCGAAGCGGAAGGCCGGCTCATCCGGCCCCGCGATGTCCACCGCCACCACCCCACGCTCGCGCCAGGCGATTGCCTTGGCCGCGATGATCTCGTTCAGGTCGTAGCTGAAGGCGCGGTCCAGGCAGAAGATGAGGCCGGCTCGCACCTGCGGGTATTCGAGCACCGCTCGATCCATGCCACGCACGGCCGCCGCGATGATGTGATCGAGGTCCTGCTCCCCACCGCGGTTGCGCTTCATCGGGTTGAAGCGCAGCTCCAGCCGGCTGATGTTGTTCTTGCGGTAGGCGCCGCCGATGACCTCGTAGACGCTGCGCTCGACGGCGATCGGGCTCGACTGGATCAGCTCCGTCCAGTGGAACAGGTCGAGATAGGACTCGAAGCTCTTCTTGCGCCGACCGACGGTGATGAGATCGCGGAACGCCCAGTAGTCCTTCGTCGGCAGCCGGATGCCCTGGGCGTGGGCGATGCCCCACATGATGGCCGGCGTGACGGCCGCACCGAGGTGGACGTGCAGCTCGGTCAGCGGGGTCGCGGGATCGAGCTTCGGCCGGGGCATTGCGGCGGAGTGTAGCAGCGCTCCAGCTCCGGACGGGCGCGGGGCCGATGCTAGAATCGCCGGGCCAATGGAAGCCATTCGCGACCTCATCGAGTGGGTCGCCGACGACTCCGCCGAATTCGTGGCCACGCTCCTGCCGTACGGGCTGCTGGGCCTGGCCGCGCTCTACGTGCTGTGGCTGGTGATCGGCTACCTGCGGGTCTCCCAAATCGGCATCGAGGCCGATGCCGTCGTGCATCCGACATTGCGCCTGCCGCGCGCGCCCGATGGCGAGATCGAGGCCCCGCGGGGCGTCCCCTACTGTGCTGTCGATGGGCTGCAGTACCCGCCCGGCGCCCGCTTCTGCACCCAGTGCGAGTCCGACCTGTGGCTTCGGTGCGCCAACTGCGGCGCAACCATTCGGGCCGCCGACGAGTCCTGTTACCGCTGCGGCACCCGCGCCACCATGGTGGTGGCCGAAGCCGCGCACTGAGCCCCTCCGCCTGACACCTCGCCCGGCGGGGAAGCTCCAGCTCGGACAGTCGCACATGCAGATCACCACCGTCTTCCTGATCGTGGCCCTCGTCCCGCTGCTGGGCGCCGTCGTGCTTGGCGCCGCCGCCTTCATGCTGCGACCAGGGTTCCCGGCGGCTGCCTACGGCGCGCTACTGCTGGGCGGGGCGCTCCTGCTGGCGGCTCTGGTAGTCCGCGCGACGCTCACCGGGCGCGCACCCTGGACGAACCTGCATGAGACAGCCGTGACCTTCGCGTTCGGGGTGATCGCTGTCTATGCCTTCCTGGAGCGCCGCCTGCCGATTCGCAGCATCATCCCGCTGATCGGCGCCCTCTCGATCGGCCTGGTCTGGCTCGCGCTGGTGCAGCCGGACGAGGCGCTGCCGCTGGTCCCGGCGCTGCAGATGCCGCTGCTGCTGGTCGTGCATGTCGGGAGCGCCATGCTCGCCTACGCCATCGGTGGCGTCGCCTTCTCGGCGGCGCTCGCCGAGATCGTGCAGCGGCGGTCAGGCGATCGGCTGGCATTCCTTCCGTCGGCCGTCGTGGCGCGCACGGCGGCGCATCGGGCCATCCTGCTCGGCTTCCCGGTGCTCACCGCGGCGATCGTGCTCGGCGCGGTATGGGCCAACCTGGCGTGGCGTTCGTACTGGAGCAACGACCCCAAGGAGCTGGCGGCGGCGGCCACCTGGCTGGTGTATGCAGGCTACCTGCACGTCGCAACCCGACGGGACCGATGGGGCGAGCTGTCGCCGTGGCTGTTGATCGCCGGCTTCGCCGGCGTGCTGTTCACCTACCTGGGTGCCGGGCTCCTGTTCGTCGGCGAGCACTCGTACGCGGGCAGCTGAGCGCCGACGCTCGTCCTCGCCGCGTTAGTCGCGGAGCGCGCGCCGCGCATAGGTGCGCATCTCTTCGACGTTCGGGATGATGACCCAGCCGCGCCCGTCATTCTGGTCTCCCCAGGCCAGGGCGAAGCGCGGCGGGCTGAGCACGATGGCGGTCACCTTCGCCTGCCCGGCGCGGCGGCCCATCCGCAGGAAGGTGGGCATCTCGGCAAGGTCGAGGTCCGTCTCGAGCGACGCGAGCGTGCCAAGCAGATCGGTCAGATCCACGTCAGTCGCCCGGTGGGTGTATTTGCGTGCGAGCGCCACCAGGACCTGCTGCTGACGCGCCGCTCGCGCGTAGTCGCTGGAGGTATAGCGGCTGCGCGTGTATTTCAGGGCGGTGGCGCCGTCCAGCCGCACACGGCCGGGCGCGAGGGAAAGCCCGAGATGATCGTCCACCAGCCAGGCAGGATTCGTGACGCGCACCCCGCCGACCGCGTCGACCAGGTCGACGAAGTTGTCCATGTCGATCTTCACGTAGCCATCGATATGGATGTCCAGCATCGTCTCGAATGCGCCCACCAGGGCCTTGTAGCCGTGCATCTGTGCGAGGCCGTTGACCTTGCCGGTGAACGTCAGCCCGTTCTTCATCGGGATATCGACGACGTCGCGCGGGAGGCTGATCAGCGAGATGCGCTTCTGTCGCGGTGAGAGGCTCACGACCATCAACGCGTCCGTCCGGGTGTCCGCGCCTCGCTGCTGTCGCCACGGGTTCGAGTCCTCACCGATCGCGAGGACGGTGAACCTGTTCCTGAGAAGCGCGCGATTGAACGGGTTCGGGGTCGGCGTGGGCTGCGGGCTCGGCGTCGGCTGGAGCGTCGGGCTGGCGGGCGGCGATGGGGATGCGGTTGGCGAGGTTGCCGCGCTCGGCGGCGATGCCGACAGCACCAGGACCGTGATCGTCACGCCCACTAACAGCAGGGCGCCAAGCGACGCCACCAGCAGCGTACGGTTGCGAGCGAACCAGTGGGCCAGCTCGGGGTGGCCGAGATTCATCGGGCGGCATGATAGCGGCAGGCAAGCGGCTCGGGTACGCTCGCAGCGATGCGCACAGCCGAGCTGCAGGTCACCACCACCTCGCGCAGCGGCCTATTCGACCTGACCGCAGCCTGTGCCTCGTTCATCCGGGAACAGGCGCCCGAGGCCCATGGGCTGCTGAACGTCTTCGTCCCGCACGCGACCGCCGGCGTGGTGGTCATGGAGCTCGGCAGCGGGTCGGAAGAGGACCTGCTGGCCGCCCTGGATCGGCTCCTCCCACGCGATGACCGATGGCGTCACCAGCACGGATCGCCCGGGCATGGCGCCGATCACGTCCTGCCGCTGCTCGTTTCGCCCAGCCTGACGGTACCGGTGGTCGGTGGTCGGCTGGGGCTCGGGACGTGGCAATCGATCGCCCTGCTCGATCCCAACCGGGACAACCTGGCGCGCAGGATCAGGCTCAGCTTCCTGCCCGGCTGACGGCCAGATTCGCCACCTGGTCCGCGGCGACGGACGGGTCGCCGGTCGGGGCGTCGCAGGCATAGCCGCGACAGACGTAGGCGGTGGCCGCGCCGTCGCGCGACGCCTTGTCACGGAAGAGCGGCCAGTCCGAGAGCGGTGATCCCGCGGCCAGCGGCGCGATCACCAGGTTCGGGGCGTACGGCTGCGCCAACGCCCGGCGAAGGGCGGCTGCGTCGGCCGTATCCGGGTCGCCGGCGATGACCGCGTCGATCGGCTCAGACAGCGCCCGATCCGCCGTGCTGAGCATTCGGCCGAAGGCCGACGGCTGGCGCGCCAGCGCCGGCTCGACGGCGCGCAGGATGCTGCGCGCGCGCCGGTCGTAGTCCGCCTCGCCGGTGAGCAGGGCCAGGCGCAGCATCACGTCCGCGGCGACCGCGTTGGCGGATGGAGTGGCGTTGTCGAGCAGCGAGCGAGGGCGGGCAACGATGCGGTCGTGCTCGGCGCCCGCGTCGAACAGCGTCCCGCTCGCATCGTCCCAGAAGTCGGCGATCAGCCGGTCAATCAGGGCAAGCGCCAGCTGCAGGTCCTCCGTCCGCCCGAGCGCGGAGTAGGCGGCCAGCAGCCCGTCGGCCAGGTTGGCGTAGTCCTCGGCGAAGCCGGGCGTATGCGCCCGGCCCGATCGGGCGGTGCGCCACAGGCCACCGCCGTCGCGGACGAGCACGCCGTGCACGAACGCGGTGGCCGTTCGCGTGGCCCCCGCGTAGCGCGTTTCGCCGCTGACGAGTGCCGCCGCGGCCACCGCACGCAGCGCCATGCCGTTCCATGAGGCGATCTGCTTATCGTCGCGTCCCGGTCGCGTGCGACGCTCCCGCTCGACGAGCAACGCCCGGCGTCCTCGCTCGACCAGCTCCGGCTCGGGGACGGGTCCGGCGACACTGAGCACGTTCCGCCCCTCCCAGTTGCCCTCCGGCGCTACGCCCCAGTAGGCGGCCAGCGCGGCGATCGCATCGGCATCCAAGCCGGCGTCCGCCAATGCCGCGTTGAAGGACGCGGCGCCCCAGACGTAGTAGCGCCCCTCCTCGCCCTCGGTGTCGGCGTCCAGGGCGGAGGCAAAGCCTCCGTCATCGGTGGCCAGCTCGCGGATCATGAAGTCGATCGTGCTCGTGGCCACGTCCAGGTAGCGCCGAGTGCCAGTCGCCCGGTGCGCCTCCAGGTAGGCGTGGGCGAGCTGTGCGTTGTCGTAGAGCATCTTCTCGAAGTGCGGCACCAGCCAGTGTGCGTCGGTGGCGTAGCGGGCAAAGCCACCGCCCAGCTGATCGTGGATTCCGCCATCGGCCATCCGGTCGAGGGTGACCGTGACCATGCGCAGCGTCGCGCGGTCGCCGCTGCGTCGCCAGGCGCGCAGCAGGAACTCCAGCGTCATCGGTGCCGGGAACTTCGGCGCCCCACCGAAGCCGCCGTGCGCCTCGTCGAAGCGCTGCGCCAGCGGCACCGTCGCGGCATCCAGGGTGGCCAGCGCGGGGTCGGTACCGCCCGCTCGAACGGCGAGCTGCCCCTGCAAATGGGCCGCGAGCTGCCTGCCCTGTGCCTCCACCTCGCCGCGTCGCTCGCGGTACGCCTCGGCGATCGCGGCCAGCACGCGCCGGAAGGCCGGCAGCCCGTGCCGATCCTCCGGCGGGAAGTAGGTGCCCCCGAAGAACGGCTCCAGGTCGGGCGTCAGGAAGACGCTCATCGGCCATCCACCGCCGCCGGTCATCGCCTGCACCGCGGTCATGTAGATGTCGTCCAGGTCCGGCCGCTCTTCGCGGTCGACCTTGATGGGGACGAAGTCGGCGTTCAGCTGCGCGGCGGTCTGCTCATCCTCGAAAGACTCGCGCTCCATGACATGGCACCAGTGGCAGGCCGAATAGCCGATGGAGAGGAAGATCGGCCGATCCAGCTCTTTTGCCCGGCCGAGGGCTTCCGGCCCCCAGGGATACCAGTCAACCGGATTATGGGCGTGCTGCAGCAGGTACGGGCTCGTCTCGTCGGCCAGGCGATTGGT
>CBFGSY010000007.1:0-35790 GCA_965651545.1 uncultured bacterium
ACCGGATCACGCCCTACCACTACCGCCACCACCCGTTCGACGTGGTCGGCTGGGATGGCTACCTGTGGCCGTTCGCCTTCAACATCGGCGACTTCGAACCGATCACCGGGCGCGTGCACCAGCCGCCGCCGGTGCACCTCACCTTCCAGCCGCGCAACTTCGTGGTCTGCAGCTTCGTGCCGCGCAAGTTCGACTATCACCCGCTGGCCATCCCGGCCCCCTACAACCACTCGAACATCAACAGCGACGAGGTCATCTACTACGTGGCCGGCAACTTCATGAGCCGCCGCGGCGTCGACATCAGCTCGTTCACCGTCCATCCCGCCGGCATCCCGCACGGGCCGCATCCCGGCACCGTGGAGGCGAGCATCGGCAAGGAGGCGACCGAGGAGTTGGCGGTCATGATCGACACCTTCCATCCACTGCACCTGACCCGCCAGGCAGCGGAGCTGGAGGACGATCGCTATCCCTACTCGTGGATTCCGCCCGAGGACCACGAGGAGCACACCCGCGAACTGTCTGAGCGCGGGCCGGAGGCCTTCCCGGACTAAGCGGCCCGCGGGGTAGCATCGGTCTTGCAGGAGGAGCCGTCATGACCGATGCCACGGCCGTACCGATCAACCTGTTCCAGAACTCCCGCGAGCTGATCCTGGTGGCGCCGATGCCCGGCGTGGCCCCGGAGGACATCAGCGTCGATGTGAGCGATGAGCCGCGGGTGACCATCCGTGCCCGCCAGCACGGTGAGGGTCAGGAGCGCATCGACTACCTCGTCCGCGAGTGGAGCTATGGGCCATTCGAGCGCAGCATCGAGCTGCCGTGCGACGTCGATGCGCGTCGCGCGAATCTCACCTATGGCAACGGCGTGCTGACCGTCTCGCTTCCGAAGGCAGGCGCGACGGCGCCGGCCATGCTGGCCGTGGCATCCACCGGGCACACGCGCGGGGTGACCGCCGGCCACGCCGGGGGAAGGGGCGGCGACGCCGATGATCCACCGGGGGACGACAGCCGCGCGACAACGGTGGTGTGATGCCTCGATCGCCCAATTGAGGGATCCGTGATCCTCTACTTCCTGCGACACGGCTGGGCGGGCGATCAGCTGGACGACCCGACCGCGGACGAGGCGCGCGAGCTGACCACGGCCGCCGAGGACGAGCTGCGAGCAGCCGCCGAGGTATGGCGACGCCTGGAGGTGCGCCCAGATGTCGTCTTCAGCTCACCGCTGCCGAGGGCGCGTCGCACCGCCGAACTGCTGGTGGAGGGAGTCGGTATCGGCGCCGACATAGCGGTCGACGATCGACTGCGTCCCGGAGCGACCTGGGACGACCTCTCCGCAGCCATCAGCGATCAGTCCGACGCGGAGCGGGCGATGTTCGTCGGGCACTCCCCCGACCTGATGAGAGTGGTGGAGCTGCTGACTGGAGCGTCGCGTATCGCGCTCCACGTCGGCGGGATGGCCTGCCTGGAGTTCGACGGGCGACCGGGTCCTGGAAGAGCCAAGCTGCTATGGCTGCTCGACCCCGACCTGTACCTGCCAGAGCCGCATGACGACAGCAGCTGACTCGACGGCCACCCATCCCGATCGATCGGTCACCCGCGTCGCCGCCTACGCGCTGTGCGTCGAGGATGGTCGCATCCTGCTCTGCCGGATCGCGCCGGGCTACTGGTCAGGCGTCGGCCAATGGACGCTTCCCGGCGGCGGGCTGGACTTCGGCGAGGCGCCGCGGGACGGGGCGCTCCGCGAGCTGACGGAGGAGACGGGCCTCGTCGGCGAGATCATCGGTCTGGCTGACGTGCTCTCCTGGTCGGGGCGGTGGGTGCACCCTCGTGACGGCGTCGACGAGGCGTACCACGGTCTCCTCGTGCTCTACCACGTTCGCATCGTCGGCGGTGATCTGCGCGACGAGGTTGGCGGCTCGACGGATCGCGCCAAGTGGTTCACCCGACGGGAAGCCGAAGAAGCATCCCTGGTGACCACTGCGCAGGAGGCGCTGCGCCTGGCGTTCCCTTCCTGACCGACCGGACAGGGAATCGGCTCGGCCGACCTATACTCGAAGCCCATGCCGGACCCGCGACTGGAGCTGCACAGCCTCCTACTCTGCGACCACGCCATCACTGCGCAGGACGGCAAGGTCAGCGCGATCGGGCTCTTCAGCCAGATCAACGTGACGCGTCTGCCCACCGTCTACGGCCGCTTCTTCATCGTGGCCGTACTGGAGGCCGATCCCGGCCAGCATCAGCTGACCTTTCAGGTGATCGGTCCATCCGGAGAGCCCATGCTCGCGCGCGCACCGCAGATGCGTCTCGAGGTCCCCCCGAAGGCGATCACCGCCAACATCGTGGCCGACCTGAAGGGCCTGCAGGTCCGCGAGCTAGGGAAGCACAGGCTCGAGCTGCGCGCCGGCGAGCGCGTGCTGGGAAGCACCCCGTTCACCATCAACCTGCTCTGGCAGGATCGCCAGGCCGCGAACGCCTAGGCCGCCGTCAGGCGTCCGCGAGCATGACTCGCACCAAGCCCTGCAGTCCGGTGAGATGCGCCGATTCCAGCAGTCGGCGCTTGCGTGCACGCCGCCGCACGAGCAGCGCGTAATCGAGCGCCCCGATCATGAGCCCCGCGATTGAGAGCATATGAAGGGCGTCCATGACGGCACGATCCTCCCGCGCGGGTAGTGCGGCAAGCGGACGATGGTCCTGCCACCTCACGTGCTGAGGTAACTGCACGTTTACGGTTGAAACCACTCCGCTCCGAGAGAATCTGCCGATGGCGAGACCGCGTCGTCGACGTAGCGAGTGAGGCGAATGGGCCCGGCTGCCTGCGAGCGACTATTCCCGGCCATTTGCCTGTCTTGACGACCGTAGGTGGAATTCGCCTCGGAACGGCATCCCGCGGAGCGAATATCCACGCTCACCAGGCTGGCGCGACCCGCCGAGATGCCGGTGAATTGCGTCTTGCGTCGCCAGGACAGGCACCTGACGCGATGCCATGAGAGGAAGGCGGCTAGGGTCGCCAGGACAGGCACCTGACGCGACGCATCCGCGTCACGGCCACCGGGCTCGCCTCCTCGAGCGGACGGGACGAGGTCCTAGTGGCGAACAGCCTGCCGCCGATCGTCCGGGCTGCGGTCCGCCTTCCAGGCGACCAGCACGCCCACGTCCTCGTATTTCCACGCCACGTCCGTGGAGGCGAAGCCGGCGGCGTTCAGCCACGCGAGGTGGTCGGCAGTCGTGTCCAGGTGATCGTGATCGGCCTCGTGCGGATCGGCCGGTCGTGGGTAGTCGTACAGCTCCAGCAGCCGGTCGGAGGCGTGCCGGAACGCATCGGCCACGATCAGCACGCCGCCCGGGGTCAGGTGCTCCCAGAGGCGTGAGAAAAGGTGCCGCTTCTCATCGGCCCACAGATGATGGACCGCCAGGACGCTGACGATGGCGTCGTACAGCCCATCCACGTCCGGGTTGGCGATGTCCGCCGCGCGCAGCTGAATGCGATTGCGGTGAGCGCGCAGGCGCTGCCGCGCGCGCTCGAGCATCTCCGGCGACACGTCCAGGCCCACCAGGCTCGCGTTCGGCAGCGACTCCAGGATGCGCAGCGCCGTGAATCCGGTCCCCACGCCGAGGTCCAGCACGCGGTGCGGCGGGCGCAGCGAGAGCAGCGAGATGACGGTCTCCTGGATCTCGTCGTAGCGCGGCACCTGCTGCCGAATCTCGGCGTCGTAGCGCGACGCCCACTCGTCGAAGTGATCGCGAACGGTGCGCGACCGTGCGGGCGTAGTCACCGGCGGATGTCGGTCCCCATGGCGTGGTAGCCGCCGTCGACGTGGATCATCTCGCCGGTGGTCATCGCGGACCAGTCGCTGAACAGGAAGCACACCATCTGGCCGACCGGCGTGGCATCGGTCATCGACCAGCCAAGCGGCGCGCGCCGCTCCCAGCCGCCGGCCATGGAATCGAAGCCGGGGATGTTCTTGCCGGCCATGGTACGGATCGGTCCGGCCGAGACCGTGTTGACCCGGATGCCGTGCTCACCGAGGTCGCGGGCGAGGTATCGGGTGGTCGCCTCGAGTCCTGCCTTGGCGACGCCCATCCAGTCGTAGATCGGCCAGGCGAAACGACCATCGAAGGTGAGGCTCACCAGGCTCGAGGAGCCAGCCGCCTTCATCGGCTCCAGCACCCCCACACCCAGCGCCTTCAGCGAGAAGGCCGATGTCTGGAAGCCGGTCGCCACGCTGTCCCAGGGCGTGGAGAGGAAGTTGCCGCCCAGCGCGTCCTGCGGCATGAAGCCGATCGAGTGCAGCGCCCCGTCCAGCCGGCCCCAGCGCTTCGTCACCTCCGTCGCCACAGCCGCGATCTGCTCATCGTCGTTAACGTCCATGTCGAGCACGTCCGGCACCGGCTCGAGCTTCTTCGCCACTCGCTGGGTGATGCTCATGGCCCGGCCGACGCTGGTCAGCAGCACCTCTGCGCCGGACTCCTGCGCGACCTTTGCCACGGCGAACGCCATCGAGTCGTCGGTTAGGACGCCGGTGATGAGCAGCTTCTTGCCGTCGAGCAGCACGCCAGTGAGGACCTCCGGCTGCGGATGCACCCAAACGGGCGCCCGATTGTAGCCCGATGCGCCGGGTCAGCCGCACATCGGGGAGCCGAGCGTCTCCAGCTTCACGATCGCGCCACTGTCAAGGTTCATCGCCACGTACCACGGATTGCAGTCCTGGCGGGCCGCATCGCCCTGCTCCACCGCCAATGCCCAGCCAGGTGGCATCTCGGCGCCCAGCCAGGGCGTCGAGACCCAACCTGGCAGGATCGTGCGGTCCTCCTGGACCGGAATCTGCCGCTGATCGCCAGACACCGGGTCGATGAGAACGGAGCCGCGGACCACAACGACCTTACCGTCGGCGCCCAGTGCAGCCATGTCGTCCACGCCGCTCAGGATCCGATGGCCAACGACATAGGCCATGTCGCCGGCCGACTCCGCCGCGCTCAGCTGCTGGCCGGTGGCCGTGGCGACGTCGAAGAAGTAGACGCGACACCGCGTGACGCACTCGTTCATGGCCACGGTGCCGCCATCGGGTGAGACGGCCACCTGCGCCCGCGGCAGGAGCTGCGCGGCGAGGACGATGCCGTGGCGCGCCACGCTGTCGGCCAGGCGACCGCGCACGAGCTGTGGGTCACCACCGTCGACAGCGATGCGCCACAAGCTCCAGCTCGCAGGTCCAGCCTCGCGCATGGCGAAGTAGGCCGTGCGCCCATCGGGCGTCAGGGCTCCGTGGTGGATGACCGACGGCGCGCTGAAGATGCGCCGGATTCCTCGACCGTTGACGTCGATGACGTACAGATCGCGCCCGTCCCCAAACAGGACGAGGCCCCCGCGCGGGCCGGTTGCCCACTGCCCGCCGTCGCCGGGCTGGGCCATCTGATCGAGCAACGGCACGCGTTCGGCAATGGTGCCATCCAGCCTGCCGACCTCCAGGTCGTTATGATCCCCCGCCCCCACGATGCGGAAGAAACCAAGGTCCTCCAGCTCCAGCGGTCCGGCGGTAGGGCGCGGCGTGGGGGTGCCGACTGAGGGACTCGACGCGACGACGCAGCCGGACAGGACGACCAGCATCCAGATCGCGCCACCCCTCAAAGCCTGCCTCATCGCTCCTCGGCCTGCGAGCTGCCTCCGTGAATGGACGGCGGCGCCACTGGGTGCTGTTGCAGGGCGCGCGCCCTTCATCGGCTACCCTGAGCGCCGCCATGATGGTCCACCTGTACGACTACGAGGTGCCCGCCGCCGATCCGTCGAGCGGCATGCCGAACCTGAGCGAGGCCATCGCCGAGCTGGGCGACGAGGAGCGGAAGGCGCTGCTGGGCGGCCTCTTCAAGCAGGAGCGCATCCCGGGCACCATGGAGCGCCTCTCCACGCTGGTCGCCGATCTCGACGCCAGCTTCCGGGACCTGCTGACCCTGCTCGACAACGGCACGCGGGCGCGCCGCTTCGTGGCGATCGACGAGGCGAAGGCCGTCCTGGACCGATACCTCCCATCCTCGGCCGTTGCCGGAACGCACGACTGGGACGTCGCCCGCCTGCACGAGCCATACGGCGACGGCTCGTACCATGGGCGGCTGCTGAAGCGCGTCCGCAAGCAGCTGCGGAGCGTCTCGAGCAGGGACGCGCTGACGACGCCCTTTCTCCTCCGCCGCGAGTGGGGCCGATGAGCAGGCGCCGCCGCGGAAGACCGTACCAGCCCTATCCGACCCGTAGCGTGAACTGGGGCGCGCGCCTGCTTATCGTGGTCGTCGGCTTCATCATGGTGGTGGGAATCGCCATCCTGACCTTCAGTCAGTGAGGTGGACGGTGACCTCGATGACCCCGGCGGCAGTGCCCGTGTCGCTGATGAGCGCCCAACCCTCGGGTGAGAGGTCGGCGACTTTCTGATCGGCCGTTCCCCAGTAGCAGTCGCAGTAGTCGACCACCGGCAATGACGCGCAACGGTCCGCGCAGACGGTGACGCTGCGCGCGGCGGGTGGTGGATCGTACTGCCCGCCCAGCGGGCCAGGCAGCGCGACAACGGCCTCACCGCGCCAGCCCTGCGAGCAGCAGTACCAGGTGGCAAGCCCGGTGATCGTGTCACCGGTCACCTGGGGCGGGGGCACCGGCGCGGCCGCAGCGGCAGCAGCAGCCGCTGGTTCCGGATTGACGAAGATGGTCGCTTCCATGGGCGCCGATGCCGGCGTGGGCAGAGGCGCTGGCGCGCTGGTGAGGCTCTCCGGGCCGATGGGTGTCGTTCGCTGCAGCAGCGTGAGGGTGGCCAGCCGTTCGCGGCCCGGCACCCCGCGATCGATGGTGCTGGTGGCCGGAGCCACGTCCAGCAGCGAGACCGGAGCGGCCTGGCCCGGCGCTCGCGCGGACTGCGCAGCGACGGGTGCCAGCAGGGCGATCCCGACGGCGCTGGTCGCAGTCAATACGGCAACTCGCCGCAGCAATTTCGGCAATAGCACCCCCATCTATGCGAGATGGCCCGACCTGTGCGAGGCCGTGGACGAAGGGTGACGTGGGCGGGTGCGGGCACCGTCCGCGCCACGAAAGTGGTCCATCTGGGACCGCGGCCACCCTACCATCCGCGCCGAGGGGGTGTCGAGTCGGGCAACCCGACCTGATCTACCCTCAACCAGCCAGGACCCAGGAGAGACGTTCGTTCTTGAGGTAGGTGCCGCTCATGCCACGCAGGAAGAGGGAACCGATTCACCGTCGCGGCGCCGTCGTTGTCCGCGGCAAGGCCGAGGGCGAGCGGCGAACCGAGGACCAGGAGCTGCTGCGCTCGCAGCCGGCCATCGAGTTCCGCGAGACCGATACATGGCGCACGTTCAGGATCCTCGGCGAGTTCGTGGAGGGGTTCGATGCGCTGGCCGAGATCGGTCCGGCGGTCACCGTCTTCGGCTCGGCGCGCGTCGGGAGGCGGAATCGCTACTACGGTGCGGCACGTCGGGTCTCCGCAGCGCTCGCACGCGAGGGCTTCGCGATCATCACCGGCGGCGGGCCAGGGATCATGGAGGCCGCCAACCGCGGGGCCAGGGACGGCGGTGGCCTCTCCATCGGCTGCAACATCGAGCTCCCCTTCGAGCAGGGCCTGAACGAGTACGTCGACCTGGGCATGGAGTTTCGCTACTTCTTCGTCCGCAAGACGATGTTCGTGAAGTACGCGGAGGGCTTCATCATCTTTCCCGGCGGCTTCGGCACGCTGGACGAGCTGTTCGAGGCGCTCACGCTGATCCAGACCGGGAAGGTGGACCACTTCCCGGTCGTGCTGTATGGCAAGGACTACTGGAACGGCCTCCTGCGATGGATCCGGGAGAAGCCGCTCTACGAGGAGAAGATCAGCCCGGAGGACCTGGACCTGGTCACGATCACCGATGAGGTGAATGTCGCCTGCCAGGCGATCGTCGATGCACGGCGCGACCGACTCGAGCGGGAGCGCCGCGGCGCAGAGGAGCGCGCCAGCCAGCGCGCCACTGCACGGGCTGTCACCGAAGCCACCAAGTCCTGATTTCCTGCGGCGCCGCTAACATGCCCCTTGACAGGAGCACGTTCCGTCTCCAATACTTGCTCATGCGAAGTAGCACATAGCACGACCCGCGCAAGCGGGAGTGGGAGATGGAGATGTCCGGCGAACTTCAAGGCACCGGTCGGGCGGCGGGCGTGGTGGTTGCCCTGGCGATCATCGAGCTGACGCTGACCACGGCCTACATTCACCTCAGCCTGGGCGGGCTGCTCTTCACGCTCAACGGCCTCGGCTACCTTGCACTGGCTCTCGCGATCGGATTCACGACCCTGATCCCGACCGGTGTGATCGGTCGCCTAGGCTGGCTGCCACGAGTCGGCCTTGCGCTGTACACGATGGCCACCATCGGGGGCTACCTGCTGATTGGCCGGTACTTCGCGCTCGGCTGGATCGCCAAGGCGTTCGAGGTCGCAATCCTGACGTTGCTGGCGGCCGAGTGGGCGATGCTGCAGTGGCGGGCCCGACCGGATTCGAACCGGCGATCTCCAGCGTGACAGGCTGGCATGTTGGGCCGCTACACCACGGGCCCGCAGGAGCGACGGTGGCCGAGTATAGCAGGGCACCCCTGGCCCTTCAGGTGTCGCTCCTGGGGGGTTGTCGAAGGCCGATGACCCAGCGCACGAGCAGCGCGTAGGCGACGGCCAGCAGTCCAAGGCCGATGCCGGCGGGCACCATGAGCGCCGGCGGCGCGCTTCCGGAGGCGGCGCTCACCAGCGCCGCCGCCGCCCAACCGAGGGCCAGCAGCGACATGGCGGCGGCCAGAGCGGCAACCGGCGTGAGCGAACGCTGATCGCTGCGGGCGAGCCCGATCGCGCCCAGCGCATGGATCCCCGCCAGGATGAGCAACAGGACGCCACTGGCCGTGGCCGCGCCGCCGACTGCCGCGGCGTCGATGAGCACCGGCGGCAGGAGCGAGTAGAGCCACTCGGCGTACACCGTCCCGACCACGACCCCTGCCGCGCCGGCGACCGCCAGCAGCGCACCGATCACCAGCAGCAGCAGTACTGCGCCGTGCCGCCCTGACACGACGGCTGGAACGGTCAGGTGGGGCGACGGACCAGGATGATGGCCGCCACGCCCAGGATGACGGTGGTCAGCGCCAGGGCCGCGGCCAGCACCGGGTCACCGCGACCCTCACCCATGATCCAGATCACGCCGACCGCGCACAGGATGGCGACCACGGCACTCACGGCGGCGGCGATCGGGCGGCTGCCGCGGACGTCGGCGAGCACGGCCAATGCCGAGCCCAGCATCGCCACCCCGGCGACCGCCAGGCCGGCCCCACCCACTACCTGGGCGGTGCCCAGCTGGCCAACGTTGGGGGGCGGATCGGCTCCGAATCGCGCGGCCGTGGTCAGGCCGAAGGTCACCATCGCGATGGCGGCGATGAAGATGGACAGCCCCAGCACCGCAACCGCCAACAGGGCGATGCTCCCCGCCTCGCCGATGTGATCGGGCGCGAGCGAGTGCGATCGCTGGCGCGGCCTGGCGGCGGGCACCTCATGCGCTCGGGCCGAGCGGGCCCGAGTGCGATCGGACGTGGTTGCCTTCTTGTTGGTGACCAATGAACGGGGCGCCTCCTGACACACGGCGACGCGCCGCAGGGCGCGTCGATCGGCGAACGATTGTACGGGACGATTTCCGCAAACGCGACCGTATACTCCGCGGCGATGTCGTTCGAGCCGCCGCCGGACCCTCGCACCGCCAGGCGCTCAACCATCGGACGATGGGTCACCTTCCTGCTGGCCATCGTGCTGGTGGTGCTGGTCGCCTACCTCGGCTACGTCGGCTTCCAGGGCTCGGCGCAGCTGACCGACCCTCCATCGCCCTCGCGCGACTGCCGAACGCCCGCGATCGCCTACGACTGGGTCTACGAGGCGATCAACTACGACGCAGCCTCCGACTCGGCGCTCGCCGATCTGCCCGATCCGGGGGACTGCCCGGAGCCCGGCGCGCCGGCCGGGACCCGGCTGCGGACGACGGACGGGATCGGCCTGGCTGGTTGGTACATCCCCGCCGGCAACGGCGTCGGGCCAACCGGCCCAACCGTGGTCCTGGCTCACGGCCATGGCTCCAACAAGAGCGGCATGCTCGCCTACGCGGCGGTCCTGCACGACGACTACAACCTGGTGCTGTTCGACTTCCGCAACCATGGCCAGAGCGGCGGAGCGCAGACGACCGTCGGCGCCCTCGAGCAGCACGACCTCAGCACGATGATCGACTGGGTCGTCAACCGGAAGGATCCCGAGCAGATCGCCCTGCTGGGATCGTCGATGGGGGGCGGTACCGCCCTCGCCGAAGCGGTCGCCGACCAGCGGGTGGATGCCGTGATCCTGGACTCGACACACGCCACGCTGGCCAACGCCCTAGAGGCTCGCCTCGCCGATGCCGGCTATCCACTCTCGCTGCCGGGCTCCTGGTCGATCCTGCTGGGATCGTTGCTGCGCACCGGGCAGGACCTGAGCTCGGTGGACGCGATCCAGACCATCCGTGTCTACCGCCGGCCGATCCTGATCATCGTCGGCGGCCAGGATGACCAGATCGGCGGCGACGACGGACAGGCGTTGCTGAACGCGGCCGAGGCCGGAGGCTCATCGGCTGAGCTCCGGGTTTGCCCCGGCGCAGGTCACGGCGGACCGGTCGGAGTGTGTGAAAGCGACTACCGCGAGTGGGTGCTAGGCTTCCTCGAGCGCAGCCTGGCACCTTGAGACCCCCCGCGCGGCCCGGCGCGGATGGCGTGCGCATACCACTTTCTGAAAGTCCCCTGCGAGGAGCGCATGGACGTCACTTCGGACGCCAACGCGCGCTTCGACCGCGTGGTCGAGCGCTGGTTCCGCGGCATGCTGGAGATGGATCCAGAGGGGGCGACCTACCTTGGTGTCCACGACCACGACCAGGAGCTGGCCGATGGCTCTCGTGAGCACGTCGAGCGGCAGATCGACTTCCATCGGTCCTCGATCGCCGAGATGGAACGGCTGCCCGCCGACGACCTTTCGCCCGATCGAGCCCTGGATCGAGACCTGGTCATCCACGAGGGGCGGCTTGCCATTCACCAGCTGGGCGAGCGCCGAGACTGGGCGGGCGCCACTCGCGCGGCGGAGCACATCGGCGACGCCCTCTTCCCCCTCTTCTCGCGCGACTACGCGCCACTTTCCCAGCGGCTCGAAGCGATAGCAGCTCGCCTCGAGGCCGCCCCGGGCTACATGGCGCAGTCCCGGACTCGCGTCGACGCCCCGGTCCGCCTCTGGATCGACGTGGACATCGAGAGCAGCGAGGCCCTTCCCAGCTTCCTGGACACGATCGTGGCCGCCGCACGCTCGGAGCGCGTTGATGCCGAGCTTCTGCGGCGCCTGGAGGCGGCCGCAGGCGCAACGCGCTCTGCGCTGGTTGAGCACATCGAGTGGTTGAAGACCGATGCGATGTCGCGCTCGAACGACGGTTGGCCGACCGGGTCGGAAGGGTTCGAGCAGCTGGTCGCGTTGCGGCGACTGGACGCAACTGCTGACGAGATATTGGCAGTCGGTGAGCAGATGCTGGCCGAGGAGACGGCAGCCCGTCTGGCGGTCTGCACCGAGATCGATCCCACCCTCTCACCGGCTGAAGTGGGCGACCTTGTCAAGGGGGACCACCCCCGCACCTTCCCGGAGGCGCTGGATGGATACCGGGATGCCATGGACCGGGCCCGGGCGTTCATGGTCGAGCACGACCTGGCGACGCCGCCCGAGCAGGACCGGCTGCGGGTCATCGAAACGCCCGCCTACCTGCGTCACGTCAACCCGTTCGCCGCCTACTACCAGCCGGCGCGCTTCGACGCCGATCCGGTCGGCATCTACATCGTGACCCCGCCCGGCTCACCTGACATGTGGCGCGAGCACAACTACGCCTCGATCAGCAACACGAGCGTCCACGAGGCCAATCCCGGGCACCACCTGCAGCTGGCGGCGGCCAACGCCAATCCCAGCCTGGTACGGGCCCTCAGCCTCAGCGCCGCCGAGTTCGACGAGGGCTGGGCGTTCTACTGCGAGCGGATGATGAAGGACGCCGGGTTCGACGACACCCCGATCCATCGGTACATCCTGCACACCGATGCCATCTGGCGTTCAGTCCGCATCCTGCTGGACATCCGCCTCCACCGTGGCCAGATCGGCTTCGACGAAGCGATCGACTTCATGGTCGAGCGCACGGGCTTCGAGCGGCCGGCGGCGCTGGCCGAGGTCAAGCGGTACACGAGCACACCCACCTACCAGCTCAGCTACCTGTACGGGCGTCACATGATCGAGGCGCTGCGCGATCGCGTACGGTCCCGGATGGGCCCGGCCTTCAATCTCAAGTTCTTCCACGACACGCTCATCTACGGCGGCACGATGCCGGTCTCGTTCGCGGCGCGCCTGTTCGACGCCAAGCTCGGAGGGCTGGACCGATGAGCCGGTCCGGTGCCCGGCGCGGTGCCGTTGGCCTGTGCGCGGCCGTGCTGCTGGCCGCCTGCGCGGGTCCCGCTGCCTCGCCCACGCCTCGCCCGCCATGTCCCAGCTCGGCGCCAACGGAAGCGACCGCGGCCGAAGTCATCGGCGACACCACCGCGCTGGAAGTGCGGACCAACAAGGGCAGCTTCACGATCGAGCTCGATTCGTCGACGGCACCGATCGCCGTGGCCAACCTCGTCGCGCTGGCGCACTGCGGCTTCTATGACGGCATCAGCTTCCACCGGGTCGTCCCGGGCTTCGTTGCCCAGGCGGGTGACCCGCAGACGAGGACGAACCGCGAGCCGTTCGAAGGCCTTGGGACCGGTGACCCCGGCTACCACTTCGAGATCGAGCTGCCACCTGAGACGACGACCTACCAGACCTACATGGTGGCCATGGCCAACGCCATGCAGTACGACCCCCAGTCGGGCGAGATCCAGGGCGGGACCGATACCAACGGCAGCCAGTTCTTCGTCATGCTGGCCGATGCCGAGTTCCGGTGGCCGTACTACAGCCTGCTGGGCACGGTCGTGGCCGGCACCGAGGTGGTCGATGCCATCGGGCAGGTGCCCACCAGCGGCGACCCGAACAACGTGCCGCTGGACCCGGTGATCATCGAGACGATCGTCGACGCCGAGAGCCCTGCTGGCTGAATCGCGGCTCGAATTGAGGCCGGAATCGCTTCCCGACCGCTCTGAAATGTGAAGGATTCTTAGTCCCCAACCATTGACCTCTTGGGCGTGCACCCCGTAGAATCTGTTCGCTGTTCGTACAGCGATTCACCACTGATCGCAAGGTCATGGGTAGGTTTGGGTAAGGGTAGTGCGGGAAACCGTGCGTGAAAGATGCCCTTGCGGTTAGCGAATCCGGCAGCAATGAAGGCCCCTCTTCGGAGGGGCCTTCGTCTATCCAGGCGTAGATGCTCGGTGCGCAAGAAGAGGGCTCCTGGCGAAAGGAGCCCTCTCCGTGCGGTATCTACAGGTTTCCTGTCAGCAACAGGATCAACAGGATCAGCAGGATCAGTCCAACGATCCCTCCACCCCAGTACATGGCGTCCTCCACCTTTAGGCGTGTTGTGAGGACCGATGGTTTGCACGACCCGTGCCGGGGTGCTGGATGAGGGCTATCATCGCGGCTCGCGCCGGTAGCTCAGTGGATAGAGCGTCGGCCTCCGGAGCCGAAGGTCGCAGGTTCGAATCCTGTCCGGCGCGCCAGCCACGTATCAGCCAAGCCCCGATCCCTGCACGGATCGGGGTGTTCTGCGCGTGCGATCCGTGATACGCCGCCCGCCATCGCGCGTACCTCCTCCGACCACACCCAAGCGCACCCCGCGGTCATGCGCCGGGATGGAGGACTGCCTATCGGTACCGATGGTGTCCGCGCAACCTCAACGTACCCACCACTCCTGGAGACACACCTCATGCGAGCCATTCCCAAGTCTTTCCTGGCGGTTCCGCTGACTGCGGTCCTGGCCCTTGGCGCTCTCGCCATCGGCTCGGCCGCCCGTCCTGCGGAGGCTGCCGACCACCTCGACGCGCCCACGGTGAAGACCGATGGCCGCGTCGACATCAACGACATGTACGTCTTCGAAGGGCATGATTCGGACAACACAGTCCTGGTCATGACGATCAACCCGGCCGCCGGAGTCCTCTCCCCAACCACCTTCCGTCAGGGAGCCTCGTACGAGTACATGCTCGACATGACCGGCGACGCAATCCACGACGCACGGCTGTTCGTCAAGTTCGAGGGCGTGCGACGTGGAGGCTGGCAGCGCTACAGCGTGGAGCTGCGGGCACATGGGGACAGCACGCCCCTGGTCAAGCGGGCCGTGACCGGTGAGGTCGCCTCGCTGGACGGCGGCGGCATGGCCTGGGCCGGCGTCGCCGATGACCCGTTCTTCTTCGACCTGGCCGCGTTCCAGACCTTCAAGAGCACGCTGCTGAACACCGGGACCCTTGACGGACTCTCCGCCTTCTGCAACCCGGACGGCGAGAACTTCTTCACGGGCTTCAACGCATCGGTGATCGTGCTGGAAGTGCCGGACGAGCTGCTCGGCGGCGACACGGTGAAGATCTGGGGGCGCACGCGCATCCGCGAGGGTGACGTCCGCAACCAGGTCGAGCGCATGGGCCTGCCGACCATCAACACCGTGTTCAACCACACCGATGCAGCCAAGGAGGCCTACAACCGGGCCGAGCCGCGCAACGACGTGGCAACGTACTCGGACGATGTCTCCGGGCTGGTCGACCTGATCACCGGCTTGGCGGGCACCGGGGCGCCGGGCTACGGCGACACCGTCGCCGGGCTGCTCCTGCCCGATGTCATCACCTACGACACCGACACGGCCGCCGACTTCACGGCGCTCAACGGTCGGGCCCTGGACGATGACGTCATCGATGTCGCCCTCTCGGTAGTCGCCAACACATCGTTGAGCGACTGCGTGGAGAACGACAGCGCCTTCGGGACCACGTTCCCGTACGTGGCACCGGCCAACTAGGAGCTGACGCGGGCCCGGGCCCCGGCCCGGGCCCGCATCTCGAGACGACAAGTGTGATGCACCTTTCGCGAACCGTCCGCCTGGCGATCGCCATCGCGGCATCGGCGGTGGTGGTGGTCGTTGGCACCTGGGCCTGGCACGGCGAGGCCGTTCGTGCGCCATCGGCACGGACCACGGCCGCGGGCCGCAACGCCGCGGAAGTCTCCGCCCCGGCACCGGTCGGCCTGCTGCCGCCCGGAGAGCGCGTTGCGTTCTGGGAGGCTCGGGTTGCCCGCGGTGGCTCCTACCTCGATCTCATCCTCCTGGCCGATGCCTACCTGGACCGGGTGCGCGCCGGTGGCGACCTGCGGGACCTCCAACGCGCCGAGCTGGCGCTGCGCAAGGCCCTCCGGACGTCGCCCGAGCCGGATAAGGTCCGGGTGCGGCAGGCGTCGGTCGCCTTCGCGCAGCACGAGTTCAACGATGCCCTGGCCATCGCGTCAGACATCCTGGAGCGACAGCCGGACAACCTTGCCGCGCAGAGCGTCGCCGCGGACAGCCAGCTGGAGCTGGGCGACGTTGCCGGCGCGGCAGCGACGTACGAGCGGCTCGCCGCCGACGCCGCCTCCCCGGCTGCATCGGTTCGCCTGGCACGCATTGCCTTCCTCACCGGCGACATCGCATCGGCGGTGGAGTACGCGCGGGAGGCCGCGGCCGAGGCGGCGATCGCCGGTTTTCCCGACGAGGTCGCCTTCTACAGCACGCACCTGGCCGGGTACCTGGAGCTGCGGGGCGACCTCGACGGCGCCCGGCGGGCCGCACGGACGGCGGTGCGTGCCCTGCCGGATTACGCCCCCGGGCTGGCGGCCCTCGCGCGCCTCAGTGAGGCCGTCGGACATCGGGCCGCGGCGATCCGCCTCATGGAACGAGCGGCGGCCCTGCTGCCCCAGCCGGAGCACCTCGGCTACCTCGGCGATCTGTACGCGGTCAATGGACGTCACGACCTGGCCGAGATCCAGTACCGGACGGTGGAGGCCGTGGCCACGCTGAACCGCGGCACATCCGTCTACGACCGCGCCTACGTGCTGTTCCTGGCCGATCACGGCCGGCGCACGGGCCTGGCGGTCCGCATGGCGCGCGCCGAGCTGCAGGTGCGGCGGGACATCTACGCCTACGACGCGCTGGCGTGGGCCCTCCTGGCCGATGGACAGGCAGACCGAGCGTGGGCGGTGGCGCAGTCCGCGCTGGGGCTCGGCACGCCGGACCCGCGCATCGCCTACCACGCCGGCATGGCCGCAGCCGCCGCCGGGCACCCGGTCGAGGCACTCGAGCTGCTGCGTCGGGCCGAGGCGGCCGGATCGGTCCTTTCGCCGCTCAAGCGAGAGCACCTGGAATCGGCACTGACCGACCTGGGGGGAGGGGACTCGTGAAGCTGGTGCTGGCGGCCATGGCCGCCTCCGCGCTCCTCTTGTCGTCGGGCATTGACGGCGCCAGCGCCCATCCGCTGGGCAACTACACCGTGAACCGCGCCACGGCGGTCCGCGTCGAGACGACCGAGCTTCGTGTTCGGCACGTGATCGACATGGCCGAGCTGCCCGCGCTGGCTGCGATCAGCCGCATGGACGCCAATGGCGACGGCAGCGCGGACCAGACGGAACGTCAGGCATGGGCAGAGGCCACCTGCGGAGTGGCGGCCAGCGCGCTCACCGTGGGCCTGGACGGTGTGGAAGTGCCCCTGACGACGAAGCGACAGCAGCTGTCGCTGCCGCCGGGCGTGAACGGCCTGGACACCGTCCGGCTGGTCTGCGAGCTGGATGCGCCCATCGACTCGTCCGCGGAGCCGGCAAGCCTGACGGTCGAGGACGCCTCTCCCGGCGAGCCGGCGGGCTGGCGCGAGATCACGATTGCCGGTGGCTCGGGCGTGGCGGTCACCGAATCCACGGTCCCGTCCGTCAGCCCCTCGGCCGAGCTGACAGCCTACCCGCAGACATCATTGGAAACGCCGCCCGAGGTGCGGAGCGCGCGCGCGACCATCGCCCGCGGCACCTCAACGGTCGTGCCGTCGGGGCCGACGAGTCCCGGCGCCGCCATCGAGGCCGGCAATCCCGATCCGCTGGGCGCCCTGCTCCGCGCTGACCCGGCACCGTGGCTGGCCGTCTTGCTGGCGCTTGCCCTCGGCGTGGCCCACGCGGCTTCGCCGGGCCACGGCAAGGCGCTGGTGGCAGCCTACGTGGTGGGCACGAATGGCACGCCCCGGCAGGCGCTGACCCTGGGGTTGACCGTTGCCGCCACCCACACGGTCGGTGTGTTCGTGCTCGGGCTTGTTGTGCTGGCCGCTGGTGAGTGGATCCTGCCGGACCGGTTCGTGGCGGCGCTGTCGCTGGGATCGGGTCTGCTGCTCACGGGTCTCGGCCTCTCACTGCTGCGGCGCGCGGTCATCCGCGGGCGTGATGCTCCAGCGCACCACCGCCACCACGCACACGACCACGAGCATGCAGACCCGCACACCCACCCGCACCCGCACGCGCACGGCGACGCCGGCCCTCGCCTCCGTGAGTTCGTGGCGCTGGGCCTGGTGGGAGGGATGATCCCCAGCGTCTCGGCGTTGGTGGTGTTCCTCATCGCCATCTCCACCGGCCGGCTGTTGTTCGGCGCGGTGCTGATCGGTGCCTTCGGGATCGGGATGGCGCTGCTGCTCGGCGGGCTGGCCGCTGGCACAGCCGCCGTCGCCCGCACCGTCCGGACGCGCCCCAATCCGCTGCAACGAGCGCTCGGCCGGCGCATCGGCAGGCTGGTGCCCATCGGCTCCGCCGGGGCGGTGGCAGCCGCAGGCGTGGTGGTCATGCTGGGGGCGGTGCCCGGTCTGATCTAGGCGCTGGGGCTCGAATCCGCTCCGGCGCGCCAACCTGCAGGCCAGCTCGTCAGAGGTGCTCGTCCTCCGGGTCGTGGCGCTCGTCGCCACCCAGGATCGGATCGCGTGGCTGAGGAGCCTTCTCCGGCGCGGGAACCGCCCGCTCTTCCATCCTGTACGCAGGATCCTCGGTGGCGAGGCCCTTCTCCGAGCCATAGCCGCCATCCCGAGCGTTGGGCGCCGTCGCGTCGCCGCGCTCGATGAGGCTGCCCGGTTCGTCGGACTCGTCTGTGCGCCTCGTCTCAGCGCGACGATGTGCCGCCCCGGTCAGCTTCCGCGCAGCATGCGGGTCGCTCATCTCCCGGGTCTCGGCGGGCACGAACTCTTCCTCGGTTTCGGAATCTGACGGGGTCAGGCTGCCCGTCGCGCCGGTCATCCCGCCCTGATCGCGATCATCCATGACCATCTCCCTGCGGCTTCAGCGTGCCGATGGACTGTCGACGTTACCCCGCCACGCGCCCGTCGGCTCGCCGCGACCCTGGATGAAGTCGCGGAACCGCTCCAGGTCACCCTGGACGCGGCGGTCGAGCACGCCAGCCCACTCGCCGACGGTCTCCAGTGCGCCATCGGGCTCCACATCCATCTGCACCGTCACGCGCGTCGTGTCGTCGTCGATACGGTGGAAGGTCACCACGCCGGCGTTCCGGGCGCCGCTGGTGCTGGTCCAGGCAACCCGTTCGTCGGGATGCTGCTCGCTGATCTCCGCGTCCCATTCCTTCCGCTGGCCGGCGATCTCCGCCTGCCAGTGCAGGCGGGTGTCGTCGATCTGGGTGACCGATGTCACGCCCTCCATGAAGCGCGGGAACTCCTCGAACTGCGTCCACTGGTCGTAGGCCGTGCGAATCGGCACGTTGACGTCAATTGACTTGGTGACGGTACTCATCGCTCCTGCCTGCACCCCTCTTTGTGTACGCCGATGAACCGGTGCAAGTGCCGCGCCAGTCTTCCGGCACGGCCGATGCATCGCTCGCGCGGCATCGGACTCGTATGCGGGGATGACGGAAATGCCTGCGGGAATGAGCAAGAAGCGTGAGCGCCAGTACCAGCACATCAAGGAGTCCTACAAGGATCGCGGTGTGAGCACCGACGAGGCCGAGGAGCGCGCGGCCAGGACGGTGAACAAGCAGCGCCGCAAGAAGGGCGAGACCAAGAGGAAGAAGTAGGCTGAGACGGAGCTCTCGGCCGGTCGCGAAGGGTCGCGCTTCCGGCATCATCGGTCCATGCATGGGAGCCTGCTGCGCAGGGACCGCCTGACGCGCGAGGGCGAGGAGGAGCGGCTCAGCCCCCTTGCGACCCGTGCAGCCGCATCACGCGGCCGCCCCCGCGCCGAGGAGCCCGATCAGTTCCGGACCGCCTTCGAGCGCGACCGCGACCGGATCATCCACTCGAAGGCCTTCCGGCGCCTGAAGCACAAGACGCAGGTCTTCATCAATCCGGACGGCGACCACTACGTCACCCGGCTGACGCATACGCTGCACGTGGCGCAGATCGCGCGGGCGCTCGCCGCGGGCCTGACCCTGAACGAGCCGCTGGCCGAGGCAATCGCGCTGGGCCATGACGTTGGCCACACGCCGTTCGGCCACACCGGCGAGGAGGCGCTGTCTCCCTATTTCCCGCCCGACGGCTGGCATCACGCCGCCCAGAGCGTGCGCATCTACGAGGTGCTGGAGGATCTCAACCTGACCTGGGAGGTGCGTGACGGCATCCGTGCCCACTCATGGAGGATCGAGCCGCCACCGGCCACTCCCGAGGCGATGTGCGTCCGCTTCGCCGATCGGATCGCGTACCTCACCCATGACGCCTTGGATGCGATGCGGGCGGGCGTGCTCTCTCGCGAGGCGTTGCCGCCGGCCGTGCTGGCCAGGCTGGGTGAGCCGGGGCGCGCCTGGATCGGCGAGATGATCGAGGCGGTCGTCGGCCATTCGCTGGCCATCGCCCGGGTGGCCATGGATGACGAGACGCTGGCCATCATGCATGAGCTCCGTGACTTCATGTTCGAGCGCGTCTACCAGGCCGCCGGCCAGCGCGGCCAGCAGGAGCGGGCCATTGAGCTGCTCGGGGCGCTGATGGAGCACCATCTCGCCAACCCGCACGAGATCCCGGCCACCTATCGCGAGCACGCGGCTTCCCTGGTCGTGCAGGCCGCCGACTACGTGGCCGGCATGACCGACCGCTACGCCCTCTCCAGCTTCGCCCGCGTCTACGGAGCCGATGCCGCCGCGGCCAGCGGCCTGCCTGGCAGCTGAGCGCCGAAGATCCGCAGTCCGTCAGGCATCACGCCGATCGCGACCGGGGTAACGCCGATCGGCTCGCCATCGGCGTGCGCGGGAAGCGCCCGATGCACCCCCGCGATCGTCAACGCGCCTGCCCTGAGACTGGTGACCCGCGGCTCGCGCCGTCGCCGACCGCGTGCCACGGCCAGGTAGTAGCGGATCACGTCCCCCCGGCTCATGCCGGAGAAGACGACCACGTCAAGCAGGCCGTCGGATGGATCGGCTTCGGGGGCGATGGCCATGCCCAGCCCGTAGTACGGCCCGTTGCAGATCGCCACGGCTGGCGCGGCGGTGCGGTATGGCTTGCCATCGACCACCAGCCGGATGGCGGTTCGGCGTCGACGAAGGGCGCGCGCGGCGGAGCGCAAGGCAGACCACAGACCACGGCGCTCACCGACCTTTGCGGCCCCGAACCCGGCCGCGTCCAGCCCGACTCCGGCGGCCTCGAAGAAATGGATCGCGTCCGGCGGAGGAGGGTCGCCGGCCAGCGGCTCGCCCTCGGGCTTCCAGGCAAGCCCGACATCGATCTTGCGTGTGGACCCATGGCCGATCAGCCTCATGGCCGCGTCAAGCTCGTCCGGCACCCCACAACCGCGGGCGATGTTGTTCCAGGAGCCCAGCGGGATGATGCCGAGGGTCGCATCGGTCCCGACCAGCGCGCTTGCGACCGGGCGGACCGTGCCGTCGCCGCCGGCCACCACGACGTCGCTCCCCGATGCGACGGCCTCGCCTGCCAACTCGGCTGGATCGTCCTCGGGCTCGAGGACGCGGAGGTCGACGGTGAGGCCTTGTCGTGCGAGATCGGCATGGATGGCGGAGGGCTCCGGTCGCCCGCGCGCTGACCCCGGAGCGCCGGGCTTGCCGCCGGATGACGGGTTGACGAGCAGCAGGAGAGGCGGTCGCTCGCTCGTCATTGGCTCGCGCTCTCAATCGGCGACGGGGTGCGGGTGATGCCGTCCCACCGATAGGTCTGGAAGGTCCCGTCCGCGCAGTCGATGGCGATCGCCACGGGACGATCTGCCGCTTCGGTCGAGGGCGAGCTGCCCGGCGGGCCGTAGACGCGTCGTGTGGTGAGGCCCATGAAGGTCGAGCCTATGACGCCTGGCTCCCCTGCCTCGGCGAAGGCCGGGCTGGGCGCCGGCGAGCCCTCGGCCAGATACTCGCGGTCCTCCCAGCCCACGATCGCCGGGCAGCCGGACTGGTCCCGCAGCGCGAATGACAGTCCCAACAGCCCCACCCCCAGGAAGGCTGCTATCCCAATCCCAGCACAGCCGATCGCTCGCCAGTTCACGCTCTGATCATCGAGTCTGGCTGATCTCGAAGCGCGCGAATTCACCTGAGGCAGGCTCCCGCGATGCCTCGACCGTGTCGACCCGAGCGGAGCCGGGGCCGCGCCACAGCAGCCGCTCGAGCGCATCCAGCCCTCGTGGATCGCCCTCCGCCACCAGCTCGAGGCCGCGCTCGTCGTCGGCGTTCATCACCCAGCCGGTGAGACCGAGCTCATCGGCTCGAGCCCGGACCCACCAGCGAAAGCCGACGCCCTGGACGCGGCCAACGACGCGGGCGATCAGGCGCTGCTTCCCCGTCATCAGCGGGCAGGTCCAGAGACAGGGACCGTCGGCCAGTGGAGCATCGCGACCTCCATCGCCAGGCGGGGTGCGGCGTTCTCGCGCAGGCCGCCGCGCACGCGGTCGAGCAGCCGGATGAATCGGGTGAGCTGCTCCCTGGGCAGGATGGCCGCCATCCGGTCGAGGCCATCAACCAGCTGAGTGGTCGCCACGGACTCGCTTCGCCCGATGCCCGCCAGCAGCAGGTCGCGGGCCAGGTCCTGCCAGGCGTCGACGATCAGCAGGGCGGCGGCTCGCTGGGCGGCGCCCGCCAGCTTGGCCGGCTCGCCGTCGGCGCCGGGATCTGCCTCTTCGGGAGCTGGCAGCCCAAGCCGGGCGGCCCCATCCAGCAGCTCTCGAGCCGAGCCGAACCGATCGGCTCGTCCCCGACTCAGGAGGTCCATCAGCTCCAGCTGGGTGCGCCGGCGCCAATCGACGAGGCCTGGGCTGCGCGCATAGCCGATCGCTCGTCCGGTGAGCCCGCCGGAGATGCGCGCCAGCGCATCGGCCTGGTCGGCACGCAACCGCTCGTGGTCGACGAGCCACGCACTGAGCTCGGCGCGCGGGTTGGTGCCGATGCGGAGCGGCTGGGCGCGTGACAGGATGGTCGGCAGCAACCGCGACGGGTCGTCCGCGACCAGGATGAACATCTGTCGCGGCGCGGGCTCTTCGAGCGACTTCAGCATCGCGTTCTGGATCTGCTCGTTGGCGCGGTCCGCGCCCTCGACGAGCACGACCCGCACACCGCCGGCGATCGGCGCGGTTGCCGCCTCGAGCAGCCAGCGGCGAGCGGCCGCCACGATGCTCTCGCCGGTCGACCGCGATTCGCGCCATGCCTCCGGCGAGCCGATCAGCAGGTCCGGGTGGGACCTGGCCCGTGCGTCGCGGCACCCCCGACAAGCGTTGCATGGGCGCGCGTCGGCATGGCTGGCCTGGCAGAAGAGGAGCGCCAACAGGTCGTCCACGAAGGCGCCCTTGCCCGCGCCCGCCGGGCCGTGAACCAGCAGTGTCCGCGGATAGCGCTGCGCCGCGACTGCCCGCTGTGCTGCCTGCAGGGCATGGTGCTGACCGAGCGTGACGAAGCCTGGTCCGAGGGCAGTTGCGGTCATCGGCCGAGTATATGCGGGGCCACGGATTCGGCCGGCAGCTGGAGACGGCAGACGCCGGTAAGCGGCTGGTAACGACCGAACGTGCCAACCTCGCCATGCTTAGGCCCTCATGCCCCGCGGGCCGTGCGAGGGCACATCGCGCTGGCGGCCGGCCGGCAACCGGACCCGCCTCGAAGAGGACGGCCCGCGCGGGCGCCACCGCGCGGGCGCCACCGCCCGGTGGCATACTTCGTGCACCCCGATCCGCCCGAGGCAAAGGAGGACGACATGGCCGAAGAGGTGCCGACCAGGGTGCGCTCGATCGTCGAGAAGGTGCTCGAGGCAGACGTGACTGACCAGATCGCCAGGCGCGGCCGCGAGCTTGCAGCCGCTGTCGGACAGGCCACCGAGGCAGTGTCGGAGCGCGCCGAGGCCGCGTGGAAGGATTCAGCCCCCCAGCGGCGCGATGCGGAGAAGGCCGCACGCCGCGCAAGCCGCGACGCGATGCGCTGGGGACGCCGCACCTGGGACAAGGATGTGCGGCCAGGCCTGCGCGACCTGTGGTCCAGGCGGTCGGCGGCGATGGCCGCGGCCGGCGCAGCTGTACCGGTTGGGCGCGACATCGTCGACGACGCGGCGGTTCGGCTCGGCCTGCGCAAGCGGCGCGAGCAGCGTCATTGGACGGCCTTCTTCCTGGGGCTGCTGATCGGTGCCGCTGCCGGCGCCATCATCGCGATGCTGACCACTCCCAAGCCCGGGCGCGAGATGCGCGACGAGCTGGCCGAGCGGGCGCGCGAGGCGGCCGAGCGCGCGCGGGAGGCGGCTGGCTCCAATGACTGGGTGCCGCTCTTCCAGCGCCCCGAGGAGAACGGCGGCCCGCAGGCAGCCGCGACGGAGATCCCCTCCGAGCCGATCGTTGACACGGCGCCGAGCCCGGCGGTCGACGCCACCCAGACCGCTGAGAGCGAGGAGCCGAGCTAGCCGCCTAGCTGCTCGAGCCGCCTCCCCGCGCGGAGCGGAAGCGCTGCCAGATTCCCTGGCTCTGGTCATCGGCTGATTCCTCTGCCGACGGTTCGCCGGTCGCCTTCGTGGATCTGCGGCGCGGTGTCTTCGTCTCCGACGCCTTGGCGGTCGACTTCGGCTTGGCGGCCGCGGACCGCGTGCGTCGGGCAGCCTTCGGCTTTTCCGTCGACTCCGCAGCATCGGTCGCGGCCGCGCCCTCCGCAGTCTTCCTGGTTCGCGAGCTGGTCCGCGAGCGCCGAGCGGGCTTTGCCTTGTCCGCGGATTCATCGGCCACGGCCGTCGCGGCGGTTTCGGCTTCGTCGGCCTTGCGTGCCCGACTCCGTCGGCGAGGCTTGGGGGCTTCGGCCTCGGCAGCGGACGCGGCGGCGGCCTCGTCAGCCGGCACCGGGGTTGCCGCTACCGGCCCCGCATCAAGAAGGCCGAGCTCGGCCAGCGTGGCCTCATCGGCCTCCTCGAAGGTGTACTCGCGCTCAGCGCCCTGATCCGCGGCGTCGGTCGGTGCCAGCTCATCGATCTGTGACAGGTCGTCGAGCTCCGTCCAGCCAATCTCATCCGAGCCGGCCTCCGCCGGCTGCTGTGGCAACGTCGTCGCAGCCACGTCAGCCGCGCCCCGGCCACCGCGTCCCCGGCCACGTCCGCCGCGCCGCCGGCGGCGACGGCGTCCGTCCTCGGCCTCGACGGCGGGCCTGTCTCCGTTCGTCGGCATCACTGCGGCCACTGGCTCGGCGGCGGCTGGCGTCCGCGTGCGTCCACGGCCACGGCCGCGCCCGCTGGCCGGCGGCTCCTTCCCTTCGCGGAGCGCGGCCAGGGCGGCGGCGGCCACCGATGGAGAGGCCTCGCGGAATCCGAACTCGGGGACAACCTCCTTGGCAGGCATCTCGGGCGCGCTCATCCCCTTGGCGGCGGCCTCCCCTTCCTTCTTGCCGCGGCCGATGCTGGCGATCTTCATGATGTCGACGAACTCATCCGCGACGGCGATCAGGTCCGACGACGTATTCGGTCGGAAGCTGATGACCTCGCAGCGCACGCCCTCGTCCTGGAGGGCGCGGATGGCCGGCGCGAAGTCGCCGTCGCCCGACACGACGACGGCGATGTCCATCCGCTTCGCGAGGCGGAACAGATCCACCACCAGCTCGATGTCCAGGTTGGCCTTGACCCGCCCGTCGCCGAACTTGCGGATGTCCTTGTGCACGACCTTGTAGCCGTTCTTGCCAAGGAAATCGATGAACTTGCGCTGGTTCTCGTTCTCGGGATCCAGTCCCGAATAGGCATAGGCGCGAATCAGGTCGCGCCCCTTGGTGGCCGCTTTGAGAAGGGCGACGTAATCGACGTCGACCTCCTGCCCGCGGGCCGAGTAGTAAAGGTTGGCAACGTCTACGAAGACGGCCACGTTCTTGCTCAAGTGAGCTGTTCTCCTGTTGTCATTGATTGATGTGGCTGGCGACGCGGTGTCCCGGCCCGGCGCGCCGATCGGCCTCAACCGACGGCGCGGCTCAGCAGCGCCCCTCGCCGCTCGAAGCCAGCACCCTTGAGGAGCGCCGGCTCGGCGGCCGCGAGGGGATCGGCGACCTCCACGCGCGCACAACCCTTGTTCCTGGCCGACGCGACCAAGTGCTCGAGAATCGAGCTGCCGATCGCAGTTCGGCCCTGGGTGTCTGCCCGCTCCGCGCGCGTCCTTCCACCCGCCTCGCCCTGCAGGCCAAGCTCATCGATGACACCGACGAACGCGCCCGATCGGACCGTGGGACGGATCGAGAGGACTCCGACACCGACGACCCGGCGCTCTGATTCAGCCACGACCACGGTTGCGGCCGGCAGGAAGAGCAGGCTACGGAATCGATCGGCATCCCCGCGCTGCTCGCCAGCTCCGTCTCCGCCGCGCATCAGGATGCGCATGGCGGGATCGACGTCGGTGAGGCGGGCGCTGCGGACGTGAAACTCCACGAATGCCTCTCGGGAGCGCTACACAGCGCGATGCTGCAGACGAACCCGACAAAGCATAGCACGCCGGGAGCTGAATCTTTAGCACTACCCAGGTCCCATGATCCCGTCGCCGATGCTCCCATTGGGGCGGCCGACCATCTATCATCCCCGCACTTGTCGACACGAGCGCCGCGCGGAATTCCCTTCGGAGCACGCCGATCGATGGCCACACGGCAGCGGAAGCCGGCAGCACGGCCCCCGCGACCTGGAGCTGGCGGGGCCGGCAGCAGGACGCGCCGTCCCCTTCGTCTGCTCGTAGGCCTATCGGGAATCCTCCTCATGCTCGCGTCACCGCTGCCGGTATTGGCCCAGGGTGAGACGCTCAGCGGAACCCTGAGCTATCGGGCGGGAGACGAGCGGACCCCGGTGGAGGGCGTGACCATCACCGTCGCCCAGGACGGTACAGAGGTCGGTTCGGCCGTTTCCGACGCCGAGGGCAAGTGGGAGGTGTCCCTTCCTGGCGCAGGCACGTACCAGGTAACGCTGGACGTTGCCACCCTGCCGGAGGGCGTGCGCGTGACCGATCCCTCCAGAGCCGAGCTGCCTAACGTCGCCGTGATCGGGGGGCAGCGCAAGGTTGTCCTCTTCCCGCTGGAGGAAGGCGAGGGGGGTGGCGGGGGAGGCGGTGGAGGAGGAGGAGGCGGCGGTGGCCGCCCCGGCGGGGTCGCCGCGTACGCGCGGATCGGCGCGTTGCTCGTCGCCGGCCTGAAACTGGGAGCGACGATCGCCCTCGCCGCCGTAGGGCTCTCGCTGATCTACGGCGTGACCCGCCTCGTCAACTTTGCCCACGCCGAGCTCGTCACCCTGGGGGCAGTCCTTGCCTACGTCTTCCACGTCACGGGCAGCGGACCGGCGTTTCCCCTGGTGCTGGCGGCCATCCCGGCCATCATTCTGGCCGGCGCTTTCGGCTGGCTGCAGAGCAACTACCTGTGGCAGCCGCTACGCAAGCGCGGAACCTCGCTCCTGTCGCTGATGGTCGTGTCGATCGGGCTCTCCTTCGCCGTGCGAAGCATCATCCAGATCACCTTCGGCGGACAGCCGGCGGCGTACCAGGATTACGCGGGGCAGCCGGGAGTCCCGATCCTGGGTATTTCCATGGTGCCGAAGCACCTGGTGACGATCGGCGTTTCGCTGGTCGTGCTGTTCCTCGTGACGCAGTTCCTGGAGCGGACCCGGGCCGGGACCGCGATGCGAGCCGTGTCGGATGATCGGGACCTGGCTGAGTCGTCTGGCATCAACGTCGATGGCGTGATCCAGTTGACCTGGGTGCTCGCGGCCGTGCTTGCGGCGCTGGGTGGGATCTTCTACGGGATGAACGAATCCGTTCAGTACGACATGGGCTTCAGGATCCTGCTGCTTCTGTTCGCAGCTGTAGTGCTCGGGGGGCTCGGCACGGCCTACGGGGTGATGGCAGGCTCCTTCGTGGTCGGGATCGTGGTCGAGATGAGCACCCTGGTGCTTCCGGCGGAAGTGAAGATCGCATCCGGCCTTGTCATCCTGATCGTCATGCTTCTGCTCCGCCCCCAGGGCATCTTCGGTGTCCGGGAGAGGATCGGCTGATGGAGTGGGTGCCGCAGGTGCTCGTCGCGGGCATCCTGGCCGCTATCGGGCCCATCACTGCCGGATACGCCCTGAGCGCCATTGGGCTGAATCTCCAGTTCGGTTATGCGGGCCTGCTCAACTTCGGTCACGTCGCCTTCATGATGGTCGGCGCCTACGGAACCGCCATGACCGTCGAGTTCGGCGGGCCTCTCTGGTTGGGTATCGTGATTGGGATCGTTGCCGCCATAGTTCTTGGGGTCCTGGTTGGGATTCCCACTCTGCGACTGCGGGCCGATTACTTCGCCATCACCTCGATCGCGGCGGCCGAGGTGCTTCGGTTGCTCGTGCGGTCGTCATCTGCCGGGCCAGTGACCGGAGGAGTGTTCGGCCTTCAAGGATTCGGCAGCGACTTCTACGCGCTCAACCCGTTCCCGAACACAGAGCTATACGGCTTCGCGCCGTTGGTCGTGACGGGGAGAGCCCTCTGGGTGATCCTGATCGGCTGGGCCCTGGTCCTCTTGGCAACCCTCCTGCTGGCTCGACTCATCAGGAGCCCGTGGGGCAGGGTGCTCAAGGCGATCCGCGAAGATGAGGACGCGACTCGTTCGCTGGGAAGGAACGTCTTCGCCTACAAGCTTCAGGCGCTGATGATCGGCGGTGGGATCGCCGGCGTGGCCGGCATTCTCCTCGCGCTCGACCAGCAGAGCGTTCATCCCGACGCGTTTCCCCCTCGCATCACCTTCCTCCTGTTTGTAATGGTCATCCTCGGCGGTGCGGGCTCGATCTGGGGCGCGGTTCTGGGAGGCGCTCTGTTCAACTTCCTGTTCTTCGCGACCGACGCGCTGATGGCGCGACTGCAAGCCAATGTCGATTGGGTCGGGGCCATCTTCACACCGGCAGAGGCCGGGATAATCAAGTACGTGCTCGTCGGCATCGCCCTGATGCTGCTGATGGTCTTCCGCCCGCAGGGGTTGCTCAGGAGCCGAGCTGAAGGTCTGGCCGATGTCAGCTGAGCCCGCAATCGCGCACGAGCCCGGGGTCGCCAAGCCCGATCCGGTCCTGACCATTGACGGGATGCGGCGAGCGTTCGGCGGGCTCCGGGCTGTGGATATCAACCACCTCGAGATCCAGCGCAACACGATCACCTCCCTCATCGGCCCCAACGGGGCGGGGAAGACGACGCTGTTCAACTTACTGACTGGCTTCGAGGCTCCAGACGAAGGAACGTACTCGCTCGACGGCGACTTGCTCGTCGGAGTGCCTGCTCACCGGGTCGCCCAGCGAGGCATGGTCAGGACGTTCCAGCTCACCAAGGTGCTCCCGCGGCTCACCGTGCTGGAGAACATGCTGGTGGCGGCTCGGACCCAGCCCGGCGCCAGCTTCCATGGGGCGATCCTGGGCGGATGGCGGGAAACGGAGCGCGAGAACGAAGCGGAGGCGAGAGAGATCCTGGAACGCTTCGGTCTGACCGCCATGGCCAACGAGTACGCCGGCCGCCTGTCGGGCGGCCAGCGCAAGCTCCTGGAGATGGCGCGCGTGCTGATGGTCAAGCCGACCGTCGTCATGCTCGACGAGCCCACGGCAGGGGTCAATCCCGTCCTCATCCAGTCACTGCTCGAGCACGTCAAGGAGCTGAGGAGCGCGGGGATGACCGTCCTCTTCGTCGAGCACGACATGGACGTGGTCCAGTCCATCTCCGACTGGGTGGTGGTCATGGCCGAGGGTCATCTCATCGCCGAGGGGCCGCCGGGCGTCATCGCGCGCAACCCGGCGGTGATCGAGGCCTACCTCGGGAAACACCGCGGGGAGGATGTGGAGTGAGCGAGCCGCTGCTGGTTGTCGAGGACATGGTCAGTGGTTATGTACCCGAAGTCGACATCCTCAAGGGCGTGAACCTGACTCTCGAAGAGGGCGAGCTGGTGGGGATCATCGGGCCCAACGGCGCCGGTAAGTCGACCCTGGTCAAGGCGATCTTCGGACTGCTCGACGTCCGGTCCGGAACTGTCTCCTTCCGCGGGGAGACGATCAACGGATTTCCCACACACGAGTTGGTGAGCCGAGGCATCGGCTACGTCCCGCAGCGTGCCAACGTGTTTCCGTCGCTATCGGTCGAGGACAACCTGCGCATGGGCCTTTACCTGAACATGGCGGCTTGGCCCGAGCGGTTCGAGGCGATCACCACCATGTTTCCGCTCATCCAGCAGCGGCGTGACCAAAAGGCGAAGTTCCTCTCCGGCGGCGAGCGGCAGATGCTCGCGTTCGGCAGGGCGCTGATGACCGAGCCCAGCGTGCTGCTGCTCGATGAGCCGTCCGCCGGCCTGTCGCCGATCGTGCAAGACCAGGTGTTTGGGAAGATCAAGGAGATCGCAGCGAGCGGCGTCTCCGTCATCTTGGTCGAACAGAATGCGCGCCACTGCCTCGGCATTGCGGACCGGGGATACGTCCTCGATCAGGGCCGGAATGCCTACACGGGAACGGGCGAGGAACTGCTCAACGACCCGAAGGTCATCGACCTCTACCTGGGGACCCTGGCCCGCGAAGCCTCCTGAGAACGCATCGTGATTTGGACATGAGATGGGCCCGGCATCCGCCGGGCCCATCCATTTGCCGACTTGTTGCCGCTCAGGCCGGCAACTGGCCCTCGATCTCTTCCTCGTTCTGGACTGCGCCCTCGGCGTCGTACTGGATGATGTTGTAGACGCCCAGTGACGGTTCCCCGTTCTCGCTGAAGTCAAGCGGCCCGGAGGCACCGTCGTAGTCGATGTCGGTGCCGGCCCAGACCATCTCCAGGCAGTCGGCGATCAGCTCGCACTTCTCGCCATCCCGAGTGACACCGATGATCTGGTCCACGAACACTGTCGGATCCGAGCTCTGTGCCACCTGGGCAGCCAGCACCAGGATCGCCAGGCAGTCGTACATGTGCGCCGAGAACACCGTCGGGGTGTCGGGCGGCGCAAAGTCCGCAAACCGGTCACCGAACGTCGGCTCGCCATTGGAGGGAGCGGCCGACGGGTAGGTGCCCCGGATTCCCGCCAGCTGGGTGAGGTCGGGAACCACGGTGTCGTTGACGTTGTCGACAAATCCGTCGGCCACGTAGATCTGGCCCTCGAATCCGGCGCTCTGCAGGTCCAGGAAGAGCTGTCCGCCCTCCTGGAAGGTGATCATTGCCAGCGCCTCAGCGCCGGTGGCCACGATCTGCTGGGCCAAATCGGTGAACGAGGTCAGGTCCTTGTCGTAGGCCTGCTGCATGACCACGTTGCCGCCCGAGTCTGCGATGGCCGCGGCCACAGCCTCGCCGAATCCGACGCCGTACTCGTCACTGCGCCAGACGACGGCCACGTCGGTGTGCCCGTCCTCCAGGATCAGGTTGCCCAGCAGGGGACCCTGGATGTTGTCCGACGGCGCGGTGCGGACGTGGTTCGGGTTGTACTCCTCGGTACTGAAGATCGCGCCGGTGCTGCTGCCCGAGCACATCACCATATCGGCGGTGTCGACCTCGTCCCATACCGCAGTGGCTACACCGCTGGCGGCGGGACCGATGACCGCACTGTGATCGCCGGTCAGGAACTGGTCGACGGCCTGTCCGGCGATCGTGTTGTCGGTGCCGTCGTCCGCGACATCGACCGTCACGAGGCCGTCCTCGACCGCGTTTATCTCCTCTACGCCCATCAGCAGCGGCTGCTCGAGGGCTGGCCCGATGCCTGAGAGGGTCCCGGTCTGGGGAATCAGCGCTCCGATCCGGATCGGGACCGGCTCCCCGGCCGCCATGCTGGCCGGGGCACTGGCCGCGGTCGATGGACTGGCAGACGCCGCCGGACCGCACGCGGCGAGCACGATCGCCAGCACGCCGAACAAGGCGATCAATAGCGTGGAACCCTTGGCGGGGTTCTGTCGCAAGGTCACCATCCTCTCCTCCATGACTCTGTCTGGTAGTGGATCCTGATCTGATTCGAACGTCCGCCATGCCCATGCCCGGTGCGTGGCGGCTTCGCCCCGCGGAAGCCACGGATAGTACATCACCGGGTTACGCAAGTGGCCGCTGGAGCAGAATGCGTCGATGGCCTCCACCACAGCACGCGGGCTCCTGACCTGAGCCTGGACTCATGAACGAGCCACGCCCTCCGCGCAAGCCACCATCAGCCTATCGGCCCGACCTGCGCCCGATGCTCATCCTGGCGGCCGTGCTGGCGGGCGTGGTCATCGGCTGGATTGTCCTCAGCCCTCTCATCCTGCCGACTCCGGTCCGCTGAAGCGGCTTGGCCCGGGAACCCGGTCTCGGCGGATCCGTCAGACGGGGCGTCGGACGCCGAAGCCGTTGCCCGCCCCGTAGAGCAGGAGCGCGACCCCCACCGCCGCGGCGGCGATGCCAGGCGACTGCTGCGGCAGCGGCAGAAAGCCGAGCGACCACAGCTCCCAGATGCGGTAGCCCAGCGCCGCGCCCGCTGCCAGGCCCAGCACCAGGTAGGCCCACGGACCGTCCAGCGCGAAGCCCCAGCGCCCGCGGATGTAGCCGATGTCCAGCAGCACCAGGGCGATCACGGCCGAGCCGAAGATCACCAGCCCCGGACCCTCCAGGCCGATGCCGGATGCAGCGGGAACGGGGATGCCGTCGACCGTCTCACCGCCGGCCCGCCACCACGGCATGAAGCCGGCGGCGATCATCAGCAGGCTGCCCAGCAGGATCGGAAGCCGGAAGCGACGCGGCGCCCCCTCGGCCACTGCCGTCAGCCCTCTGGGGGCGAGGCGCCGTAGACCGATGGCCGCAGGACGCCGATGTACGGCAGGTTCCGGTACCGCTCGTCGTAGTCGAGGCCGTAGCCGATGACGAAGCGATCCGGGATCGAGAAGCCACGGTAGGCGATCTCGATCTCGGTCAGCCGACGCGCCGGCTTGTCCAGCAGGCAGCAGATGCGGACCGAGCGCGGCGAGCGGTCGTGGAGGTACTTGAGCAGGTAGTTGAGCGTCAGCCCGGTGTCGATGATGTCCTCGACCACCAGCACGTCACGCCCTTTGATCGGCCCTGACAGGTCCTTGAGGATGCGGACCTGGCCGCTGGTCTGGGTCGCGGCGCCGTAGCTGGACAGCTCCATCAGGTCGAGCGAGAGAGGCACCGGCATCGAGCGCACCAGGTCGGCAAGGAACACGATCGAGCCCTTCAGCACGCTGACCAGCACGGGGTAGCGGTCTGCGTAGTCAGCGGCCAGCTGCGCCCCCATCTCGGCGACCCGCGTCTGGATCTGCTCTTCGGTGAGCAGGATCTCCTCGACGTCGTCGTGCATGGATGGCTTGGCGGTGGTGACGGTGCCGGTCTCCATCGGAAATGTGCCTGCTAATCCTCTGTCCCGGGAACCTCGTTGAGCGGACCGTTGCCGTTCATGGCGGCGACATCGGCCAGGAAGTCGAGGCGCCCATACTTGACCATCAGCGCGGTGAAGTCACGCGCGTAGAACAGCTTCACCCTCACCTCCGGGTACAGCTGGCGGAGCCACCGCAGCTTGCGATTCTTGCGCCGGACCAGCGACTGCTTGAGGGTCGTCAGCTCCAGGTACAGGTCGACTTCGGGCATATAGAAATCCGGCGAAAAGGACTCGACGACCGCGCCGGCGGCGTTCCAGCAGATGGGGAAGGTGTCGGGTTCGTAGCGCCATGCGACCTGGTAGAAATCGAGGATCCTTGCCAGCTCGGCTTCGCTCTGGTGGGCGAAGCGCGGTGGCGATCCGCTGCTCAGCGTCGCCGCCACTGCCCCTCGATCGTACCGTTCCGCCGGGGTTCGGGCGCCATCGGTCCCGAGTATATCCGCGTGACTTATCCACAATGTGTGGAAGACTGCGCCGGTTAGTGGACAAGTTGGTTGTTGTCCACCGTCGATGGCTGCTAAGGTCAAGATCCTGCTTCCCCGGCGGCCGAGTACGGTAACCGGTGCGCGACGCGGGGCCGATGCGAAAGCCGGCCATCCAGACCGCTCGCGACCGGGAAAACTGAAACGCCACCGGAGGAGGCATTTCCTTTTTGTCCCAGACCGATGGCGCCGCTGCCGCGGCGCGCGCCGCGCGCGGGCACCTGGAGCAGCTGCTCGACGCCACGCCCTCGATCGGCAGGGGGCTCCCGGACGACTATCTGGAGCGCGTCGAAGCGTATGCCGCGTTGCTGCTTCGAGCCAACCAAGGCCTCAACCTGACCCGCCTGACCGAGGCGCAGGACGTCGCGCGGCTCCACCTGCTGGACGCGCTGGCGGCCATCCACGTGCTGGACCGATCTGGCGCCGCATCGGCCGTCGACCTGGGCTCGGGGGGTGGCATCCCGGGCATTCCGCTGGCCCTGGCCCGCCCCGACGTGCGTTGGCTGCTGGTCGACTCGGTTGGCAAGAAGGCAGCGGTGCTGCGGCAGTTCGTCGAGGAGCTGAAGCTCCCCACCGTCACCGTGCTGGCCGAGCGGGCGGAGACGATCGGCCGGCTGCCGGATCATCGCGAGCGGTACGACCTCGTCGCTGCCCGCGCCTGCGCCTCGCTGCCGGTCCTCGCCGAGCTGGCGATGCCGCTCCTGCGCGTCGGGGGATGGCTGGTGGCCTGGAAGGGCCCCCTCAGCGATGACGACGATGAGGTGCGGCGCGGCCAGGCCGCGACCGACCAGCTCGGCGGAGGCGCGCTGCGCGTGGAGCCGGCTGGGTTGCCGGCCCTGGGCGGGCACACGTTGGTGCTGGCCCGGAAGGACCGCCCGACGCCAGCCCGCTTCCCACGACGGCCGGGGGAGGCTGCCCGCCGCCCGCTCGCCTGACGGGCTTCCCGGCCTGGCGGCAGGTTGCGCGCGCGCGCATCCACAGATGCATGTAGGCGCACATGGCACCCCTGAAGTGCGACCGTTCATCCACGGGTGAATTGGGGCACGCTCGCCCCGCGCGGAATGGCGTGCGCCGCGCGGCCGCACATCCATCGGTGAATCGGGGAGGCCGCGCGCAACTGGGACACGACACGAGGCCGCGAGCGTGATGGGGGCCGGGTACACTCGGCAGCCCATGCGGATTGCTGTCCTGTCGGACATCCATGCCAACCTCGCTGCGCTCGACGCCGTGCGCGGCGACCTCCCCGAGGTGGACGAGGTCTGGGTGCTGGGCGACATCGTCGGCTACGGCCCCCAGCCGAACGAGGTGATCGCCGCGCTCCAGGAGATCGGCGCCCGCAGCGTGATGGGCAACCATGACGGGGCGGCCATCGGTCAGGTGGATGTCAGCTGGTTCAATCCGGATGCTGCCCACGCCATCCGGTGGACCTCCGGCGTCATCGACGAGAACGCGCGCGCCTACCTGGCCACGCTGCCGGAGGTGCGTCGCGAACACGAGCTCACCGCTGTCCATGGTTCGCCACGCGATCCGACCTGGGAATACATCACCGATGCGGGCGTTGCATCGGCCAACCTTGGCTCGTTCGATACGCGCCTCTGCCTGCACGGCCATACGCATGTGCCGATCGTCTTTCGCGCCGAGGACCGCGCGGTGGAGGTCGTCGCCGCTCAGCCGGGATCGCCAGTATCGGTGAAGGGCGGGCGCCAGCTGATCAACCCGGGCAGTGTTGGGCAGCCGCGAGATGGCGACCCGACCGCCTCATACGCGATCCTGGACACTGAGAGCGAGGCCGCCGAGTTTCGCCGGGTCCGGTACGACATCGAACGAACGCAGCGGCTGATGCGAGAGGTCGACCTGCCGCCACGACTTGTCGAGAGGCTGAGCTACGGGCGTTAGGATAGCGCGCACATGATCTTCGGCCGCCGCAGCGAGAAGCGTGCGCCGCTTCTGACCTACGAGCGCATCCTCGTCCCGCTGGCCGGCACCGAGGCCGACGACGCTCCCCTGCGCCTCACGGCACTCCTGCTCGGTGGCACGGGAGGCCAGGTGTCGCTGCTGCACGTCATCGAGGTCGGGTTCGAGCGCCAGCTGGACGCGGAGGATCCGAAGGCGATTGCATTCGCCGACGAGGTCATCGAGCGGGCCGAGGCCTTCCTCACCGAGCGTGAGGTGCTGGTGCGCACCGGAATCGCGCAGGCGCGTGCTGCCGGCGCGGCGATCGTCGACGATGCCGTCGAGCAGAGCGCCGACCTGATCGTGATGGGACTACGCTATAAGAAGCGCTTCGGCGGGGGGTGGGATGCGGGGCGCACCGTTCCGTACGTCATGCGCAATTCGACCGCGCCGGTGTGGTGCCTGCGCGTCGAGACGGAGGACCTGGCACACACACCATGAGGGTCATCATCGTCGGCTGTGGTCGCGTAGGGCATCGTGGTCTCCTTGATGTTTGTTACTTGCGATGGAGGAGGAGCTCTCCATCGAGGCAATCAGATTGACGTTGGCCTGTTCGATCGGGTTGAGCGGAACATCCCATGCATGCGGCTTGTACC